>NZ_JAPVZI010000011.1:0-78478 GCF_041432315.1 Streptococcus sp. 27098_8_76
TTAGCGGGTGTAGTTTAGTGGTAAAACTACAGCCTTCCAAGCTGTTGTCGCGAGTTCGATTCTCGTCACCCGCTTTGAACTTTGTTCTTTGTACCAAGTTTTTAACTTGGGCGCGTAGCTCAGGTGGTTAGAGCGCACGCCTGATAAGCGTGAGGTCGGTGGTTCGAGTCCACTCGTGCCCATAGTGTTTAGTCCATTACTAGAGAATTGTAACATTATCTTTTCACTAAGAGGACACGGGTTTATTCCCGTATGAACTATTTTGGAGGATTACCCAAGTCCGGCTGAAGGGAACGGTCTTGAAAACCGTCAGGCGTGTAAAAGCGTGCGTGGGTTCGAATCCCACATCCTCCTTTTTTATTAACGCGGGATGGAGCAGCTCGGTAGCTCGTCGGGCTCATAACCCGAAGGTCGTAGGTTCAAATCCTGCTCCCGCAATAAGGCTCGGTAGCTCAGTTGGTAGAGCAATGGATTGAAGCTCCATGTGTCGGCGGTTCGATTCCGTCTCGCGCCATTTATATATTTTGGAAGGGTAGCGAAGAGGCTAAACGCGGCGGACTGTAAATCCGCTCCTTCGGGTTCGGGGGTTCGAATCCCTCCCCTTCCATTTTACGGGCATAGTTTAAAGGTAGAACTAAGGTCTCCAAAACCTTCAGTGTGGGTTCAATTCCTACTGCCCGTGTTAATAGAATTATGGCGGGTGTGGTGAAGTGGTTAACACACCAGATTGTGGCTCTGGCATGCGTGGGTTCGATCCCCATCACTCGCCTATTTTATATTATTGGGGTATAGCCAAGCGGTAAGGCAAGGGACTTTGACTCCCTCATGCGTTGGTTCGAATCCAGCTACCCCAGTTACTATTTGCCGGCGTGGCGGAATTGGCAGACGCGCTGGACTCAAAATCCAGTGTCCGCAAGGACGTGCCGGTTCGACCCCGGCCGCCGGTATAGTATAGACTTAGGAACGTTGTTATTCTTCGTTCCTTTTTGTATTATTTTTTGTATAATAATAGTTATTAAAATTTGATTTAGATTAAGAAAGAGTAGGATAGTATGTCTCGTTCTATCGATTTATTAAAACATCGGTATTTGAAAAATATTAAAGAAAATCCTGAATTGTTTATTGGAGTTGAGCTGGAATATCCTGTTGTAAACTTGGAAGGGGATGCTACAGATGTTGAAGTTATCAAGCACTTATTCCGATATTTAGTTTCTTATTTTGATTTTACTGTCGAAAAGGTAGATGATTTTGGCAATCCGATCCAGTTAGTAGATCCGATAAGTCAGGATGCTATTTTGTTTGAAGTTTCCTATAGTACGATTGAGTTTGCATTTGGTAAGGCAGAAACAATTCAAGAGGTCGAAAATCGTTTCAATAATTATATGAATGTAATTCAGAGAAAGTTAGCTGAATCAAATCATGCTATTGTTGGCTGTGGAATTCATCCCAACTGGGATAAAAATGAGAATAGTCCAGTGGCTTATCCACGTTATCAGATGTTGATGGATTATTTGAATTTGAGTAGAAATGTGACTAAATCAGATTTACATCATTTCCCTGAATATGGTGCTTTTATCTGTGGGAGTCAGGTTCAGCTGGATGTTTCAGAATCTAACTACCTACGGGTGATTAATGCTTTTACCCAAATTGAAGCAGTTAAGGCATATTTATTTGCCAATTCTGAGTTTTCAGGTGCAGATTGGGATACGAAAATTTCAAGGGATATTTTCTGGGAAGAATCCATGCATGGTCTCTATCCAGAGAATGTTGGGGTTAATGCTAGACTCTTTGATGATGAAGATGATTTTTTTGATTATCTAGATCATTCTGCAATTTTTACTGCGGAACGTGATGGACAAACCTATTATTTTTATCCGATTCAGGCTAGGGATTATTTGCCTACATCTGAAATCCAAGCATATGCTCTTAATGGGGATGAGATTCTTATTTATCCTCAAGAGAAGGATTTTGAAACTCATCGTAGTTACCAGTACCAAGACTTAACGACTCGAGGAACGGTTGAGTTTCGTAGTGTATGTACTCAGCCTCTTGATAGGACTTTTGCTTCTGCAGCTTTTCACTTGGGATTATTAGTTCATTTAGACAAGTTAGAAGCTTACTTAGAAACAGCACCTTTCTTTAAAGTATTTGGTAGAAATTACAAATTTTTAAGACGACAATTTTCTAAGAAAAAGCTAACAGATAAGGAGAAAACTGCGATTATAGAGTTTTCAAAAGACTTACTTCTGTTAGCTGAGGAAGGTCTGAAGATGAGAAATAAACAAGAAATGATTTATTTAGAGCCTTTGAAGAAAGAATTGGGACTATAATTTCTTTTATAAAGGGAGAATTTTCTGAAAAATCATGATATAATGGAAGAGACTATAGATAAAGGATAGAGAGTAATGACATTAGTTTATCAATCAACGCGTGATTCGAAAAATATAGTAACTGCCAGCCAAGCTATTTTGCAAGGTTTGGCTACGGACGGTGGTTTGTTTACACCGCTTACTTATCCAAAGGTAGATTTGGACTTTGACAAATTGCAAGATGCTTCTTATCAGGAAGTTGCTAAGTTAGTTTTGTCAGCATTTTTAGATGACTTTACAGCTGAGGAGTTGGACTACTGTATCAACAATGCCTACGATAGTAAGTTTGATACTCCAGCTATAGCGCCTTTGGTGAAACTGGATGGGCAATACAACTTGGAATTGTTCCATGGTTCAACGATTGCCTTTAAGGATATGGCTTTGTCAATCTTGCCATACTTTATGACAACAGCTGCTAAGAAGCATGGTTTGGAGAATAAGATTGTCATCTTGACAGCGACATCTGGTGATACAGGGAAAGCTGCTATGGCGGGATTTGCGGACGTGCCTGGAACTGAGATTATCGTCTTTTATCCAAAGGATGGTGTCAGCAAGGTTCAAGAGTTGCAAATGACCACTCAGACTGGCGACAATACTCATGTTATTGCTATTGATGGTAACTTTGACGATGCGCAAACTAACGTCAAACATATGTTTAACGATGTAGCCCTTCGTGAAAAATTGGCTGCAAACAAATTGCAATTTTCGTCAGCTAACTCTATGAACATTGGTCGTTTGGTACCACAAATTGTTTATTATGTTTATGCTTACGCTCAGTTGGTTAAGACTGGTGAGATTGTGGCTGGTGAAAAGGTTAACTTCACAGTACCAACAGGAAACTTTGGAAATATCTTGGCTGCCTTTTATGCTAAGCAAATTGGTCTGCCAGTTGGCAAATTAATCTGTGCTTCAAATGACAACAATGTTTTGACAGACTTCTTCAAGACACGTGTTTACGACAAGAAGCGTGAGTTTAAGGTAACAACTAGTCCATCTATGGATATTTTGGTATCTTCAAACTTGGAACGTCTCATTTTCCACCTTTTGGGTAATAATGCGGTTAAGACAGCTGAACTCATGAATGTCTTGAATACACAAGGACAATATGAATTGACTGATTTTGATGCAGAGATTCTGGAGCTCTTCGCGGCTGAATATGCGACTGAAGAAGAAACTGCAGCAGAAATCAAGCGTGTCTACGAGTCAGATTCTTATATCGAGGATCCACATACGGCGGTTGCCTCAGCAGTTTATAGAAAATACCAAGCGGTTACTGATGATACGACTAAGACAGTGATTGCTTCAACAGCTAGTCCCTACAAGTTCCCAGTGGTTGCAGTAGAGGCTGTAACAGGGAAAGTTGACTTGACTGACTTTAAAGCCTTGGCTCAATTACATGACATCTCAGGCATTGCAGTGCCACCGGCAGTTGATGGACTTGAAACAGCTCCTGTTCGTCACAAGACAACAGTGGCAGCTGCTGATATGCAAGCAGCGGTTGAGGCTTATCTAGAACTTTAAGACAGAAGAAGTAAACTCGGTTGGGAAACCAACTGAGTTTCTTTTCATCAGGAGGAAGGATTGTTTAAGAAAAATAAGGACATTCTTAATATTGCCTTGCCAGCTATGGGCGAAAACTTTTTGCAGATGCTCATGGGAATGGTGGACAGTTATTTGGTTGCTCATTTAGGGTTGATAGCTATTTCGGGTGTATCAGTAGCTGGTAATATTATCACGATTTATCAGGCGATTTTCATTGCTCTGGGGGCAGCTATTTCTAGTGTTATTTCAAAAAGTTTGGGTCAGAAGGATCAGTCTAAGCTAGCCTATCATGTGACTGAGGCGTTGAAAATTACTTTACTATTAAGTTTCCTTTTAGGAGCTTTGTCTATCTTCGCTGGACAAGAGATGATAGGACTTTTGGGAACGGAGAGAGATGTAGCTGAGAGTGGTGGACTGTATCTATCCTTGGTAGGCGGATCCATTGTTCTTTTGGGCTTGATGACCAGTCTTGGTTCCTTGATTCGTGCAACGCATAATCCACGTTTGCCCCTCTATGTTAGTTTTTTATCCAATGCCTTGAATATTCTCTTTTCCAGTCTAGCTATTTTTGTACTGGATATGGGGATAGCGGGTGTTGCTTGGGGGACTATTCTGTCTCGTTTGGTTGGTCTTGTGATTTTATGGTCGCAATTAAAGTTGCCTTTTGAGAAACCGACTTTTGGTTTAGATAAGGAACTATTGACCTTAGCTTTGCCAGCAGCTGGAGAGCGGCTCATGATGCGGGCTGGAGATGTCGTGATCATTGCCTTGGTTGTTTCTTTTGGAACGGAGGCAGTTGCTGGAAATGCAATCGGAGAAGTTTTGACCCAGTTTAACTACATGCCTGCTTTTGGTGTTGCGACGGCAACGGTCATGCTGGTAGCTCGAGCAGTTGGAGAGGATAATTGGGAAAGAGTAGCTAGTTTGAGCAAGCAAACCTTTTGGCTTTCTCTGGTCCTCATGTTACCCTTGACCTTCAGTATCTATGCTTTGGGTATACCACTAACTCATCTCTATACGACTGATTCTCTAGCGGTGGAGGCTAGTGTTCTAGTGACACTTTTTTCACTACTTGGTACTCCTATGACGACAGGAACAGTCATCTATACAGCAGTCTGGCAGGGTTTGGGCAATGCTCGGCTTCCCTTTTATGCGACAAGTATAGGAATGTGGTGTATCCGCATTGGAACAGGATATCTGATGGGGATTGTTCTTGGTTGGGGCTTGCCTGGTATTTGGGCAGGGACTCTCTTGGATAATGGTTTTCGTTGGTTATTTCTACGCTACCGTTACCAGTGTTATATGAGCTTGAAAGGATAGGAAATGCAGAAAACAGCTTTTATTTGGGATTTAGACGGGACTTTATTGGACTCTTACGAAGCGATTTTATCAGGGATTGAGGAGACTTTTGGTCAGTTTTCTATTCCTTATGATAAGGAGAAAGTAAGAGAGTTTATCCTCAAGTATTCTGTTCAGGATTTGCTTGTGCAGGTGGCGGAAGAGAGAAAACTGGATGTGGAAGTGCTCAATCAGGTGCGTGCCCAGAGTTTGGCTGAGAAGAATGCTCAGGTAGTTTTGATGCCAGGTGCGCGTGATGTGCTAGCTTGGACAGACCAAGTAGGAATTCAACAGTTTGTCTACACTCATAAAGGAGATAATGCTTTTGCCATTCTCAGAGACTTGGGGTTGGAGTCCTATTTTACAGAGATTCTAACCAGTCAGAGTGGCTTTGCGCGCAAGCCTAATCCGGAAGCGGCTACCTATCTGTTAGACAAGTATCAGTTGGATCCTGAGAAGACCTATTATATAGGGGATCGGACTCTGGATGTGGAATTTGCCCAGAATAGTGGGATTCAAAGTCTCAACTTTTTAGAGTCGACTTATGAAGGCAATCACAGGATTCAAGAACTAGAAGATATTACTCGTATTTTTGAGGATTAGGAGTGAGAAGATTGTGTCAGTTTTGTGACAGAGACCTAACAAACTATTTCAAGTAACCGAGTTTGTTACAAGGAATAGACAGTTCTGTTAAATAGGGCCGAGAGGGCTTTTTTTCTACATTTTTTGTGTTATGATAGACAGGTACTCATTTGAAAGGAATTTGAAAGAATGAAGAAAAGAATATTATTAGCCTCAACAGTAGCCTTGTCATTTGCCCCAGTATTGGCAACCCAAGCAGAAGAAGTTCTTTGGACTGCACGTAGTGTTGAGCAAATCCAAAATGATTTGACTAAAACGGATAACAAAACAAGTTATACAGTACAGTATGGTGATACCTTGAGCACAATTGCAGAAGCCTTGGGTGTAGATGTCACAGTTCTTGCGAATTTGAATAAAATCACTAATATGGACCTGATTTTCCCAGAAACTGTTTTGACAACGACTGTCAATGAAACTGAAGAAGTAACAGAAGTTGAAATCCAAACTCCTCAAGCAGACTCTAGTGAAGAAGTGACAACTGCGACAGCAGATTTGACAACCAATCAAGTGACTGTAGATGATCAAACTGTTCAAGTTGCAGATCTTTCTCAACCAATTGCAGAAGCGCCAAAAGCGGTAGAAACTACAAGTACAAAAGAAGTGGCATCAAGTTCAGAAGTTACAGATACAGTGACAGCTTCTGAAGAAGTGGCACCATCTACAGACTCTACTACGCCAGAAGGACAAACAGCTGAAACAACTAGTTTAGCTCCTCAGGCAACGACGCTAGCTGAGAAGCAGGAAACACAAGCAAGCACTCAAGCTAAATCAGCAGTAGAAGCAACTATAACGCCAGTAGAAGAAAAAGCAACCGAAACAACTGCAACAAGTTTAGAAGAAACCTCATCAAATGAAGCTACAACAGCAGTTCCTACTTATCAACCAGAAGAGAAGAAAACAGTTTCAACAACTTACGCAGCTCCAGCAGCGCCCGATTATGCTGGACTTGCGGTAGCGAAATCTGAAAATGCAGGTCTTCAACCACAAACAGCTGCCTTTAAAGAAGAAATCGTCAACTTGTTTGGCATCACATCCTTTAGTGGTTACCGTCCAGGAGATAGTGGAGATCACGGAAAAGGTTTGGCTATCGATTTTATGGTACCAGAAAGCTCAGAACTAGGGGATAGGATTGCGGAATACGCTATTCAAAATATGGCCAGCCGAGGAATTAGTTACATCATCTGGAAACAACGTTTCTATGCTCCATTCGATAGCAAATATGGGCCAGCTAATACTTGGAACCCAATGCCAGACCGTGGTAGCGTGACAGAAAACCACTATGACCATGTTCACGTTTCAATGAATGGATAAACCAGACTTTGTAATATCATTTTGACGAATGAGATATAGCTTTCGTGATAGGAAGCGAGTCTCGTTCGTTTTTTCTTTGTCATACTCTTCGAAAATCTCTTCAAACCACGTCAGTTTTATCTGCAACCTCAAAGCTGTGCTTTGAGCAACCTACGGCTAGCTTCCTAGTTTGCTCTTTGATTTTCATTGACTATCAATATGGATGGAAAATGGAAGTTACCATTTTGTAATGATTGAAGCAACATTCTTGCAATCTATTTTACTTTGTATTATAATTGATTAGTCAATTATTGATAAATCAATAAAAAGGAAGAAGAAATGTTAGAGATTCAAGATTTACTGTATCAACTCCGCTTGTCTGAGCAAGCGAGTACGCAATTGTTTGAAAAAAGGCTTGGGATTAGTTTGACACGGTATCAGATTTTATTATTTTTGCTGAAGCATTCCCCTTGTAATCAAATAGCGGTTCAGGAGTGTTTGAAGATTGATCAGGCTGCTTTGACCCGACATTTCAAAATTCTGGAAAAGGAAGGTTTGGTGGAGCGTCATCGTAATCCTGAAAATCAGCGGGAAGTCTTGGTAGAGGCTACGAAGTATGCTAAGGAGCAATTAGTGGTGAATCCACCTCTGCAGCATATCAAGGTTAAGCAAGAGATGGAAAGTATCTTAACAGAGTCTGAAAGAACAGAACTCAGCCGTTTATTAAATAAATTGGTTTTGGGTATTGAAAATATAGAAATTTAAGGAGAAATAGATGTCAATTATTACAATCATTTTAGCAACGATTGTTGCTTTGGAGCATTTTTACATTTTTTATTTGGAAAGTATTGCAACGCAATCAGATGCGACTAGTCGTGTCTTTAACGTGGACAAGGAAGAACTGGCTCGTCCGTCAGTAAATTCATTGTTTAAAAATCAAGGGATCTATAATGCTTTGCTAGGAGTCTTTCTCTTGTATGGAATTTATTTCTCACAGAATTTAGAAATTGTGACTATTTTTGTTTTATTTGTGATTGGTGCTGCGGCTTATGGCTCTCTCACAGCGGATAAGAAAATTATTTTGAAGCAAGGTGGACCAGCTATTTTGGACTTGATTAGTATTTTTCTCTTTAAATAAGTTCAAAGGTCAATCCTAGTCTCTCTAGTTCTTTTCAACTCGAGAATAAGGGAAATATGTTATACTTGTTTTATTGTCGGAAAAAGAGTTTCATGTAATTGGTTGTAAGGAGTTAGAAATGAAAGTATTAGTGACAGGTTTTGAGCCCTTTGGAGGGGAAAAGGTTAATCCAGCTTTGGAGGCCATTAAAGGTTTACCAACTGAAATCCATGGTGCTGAGGTCCGTTGGTTAGAAGTGCCAACAGTCTTTCACAAATCGGCCCATGTATTGGAAGAAGAGATGAACCGTTATCAACCTGACTTTGTCCTTTGTATCGGCCAAGCAGGTGGAAGAACCAGCTTGACACCTGAGCGAGTAGCCATTAATCAAGACGATGCACGCATTCCTGATAACGCAGGGAATCAACCGATTGACCTTCCCATTCGAGCGGATGGTGCTTCGGCCTACTTTAGCAGTTTGCCGATTAAAGCGATGGTTCAAGCTATAAAAAAAGAGGGATTGCCGGCCTCTGTTTCCAATACTGCAGGGACTTTTGTCTGCAATCATTTGATGTATCAGGCCCTCTATTTGGTAGAAAAGAAATTTCCACATGTTAAGGCAGGTTTTATGCATATTCCTTATATGATGGAACAGGTGGTGAATCGACCGACCACTCCAGCTATGAGTTTAGTGGATATTAGGCGAGGAATAGAAGCAGCAATCGGCGCCATTATAGAACATGGAGATCAGGACCTCAAGTTGGTAGGTGGAGAAACTCATTGATAGAAAAAAGCTTGAGGGGTCACCTTCAAGCTTTTGGACGTTTTCGAGCCAATACTGCTCGGTAAAAAATCATTTTATTGATTTGAATGTAGGGTAGGAGTGAGAAGCTAGCAATTCCAAAGGTAATCCAATTGAGGAAGTACCAAGGAAGGAGTTGTAAGTCTAGAACAAAGCGCTGAAATTTGTAACCTTTCATCAGAAAACGGCTGGTTTTAAGGATTTGTCCTGGTTTGGCTTGTCCCAAGTCTAGGGTGTCACAGAGGAGAAATTCTACCTGCGAATAGGCATAGTATTGTGGAATATAGAGACTATTCCCTACAATCATCAAGAGAATACTTGCTAGAAAGTAGAGACCAAAGGTCATGAGGAAGCGCTCGGTTTCAATTGACGTGAGATCCAGATTAGGAAACTCAGGATGAAGAGCAACGAATTTCTTTGCTAAAAAGCTACTGTAAAAAAGGAAGTAAATTCCAAGCAAACTAGGAATGCTCCATAAGAAGAGATAGAAGCGTTTGAGAAGGAGAGTCAAAAAGGTTTGTGAAAAGTGCTCTTCGTTAAAGAGAGTAAGACTATTTGTGACAGATAGTTCTGTATCAGGATTCTTGATGAGTTTCAGTGTTGTATAGACTGAACTGGTTAGAAGTATGGTCCCGATAAAGGATACTAATAGAGGAAAGAGGTAGGCTTGGAATACATGACCAAACACGCTTAAAAAGGATTGTTCTAAAATAGACTCGTTGATGCGCTCTAAGGGATTGAGGAAGCCAGACAAGATGACCAGCATGCTAGGTAAGAGATAGACGAGAAAGAGGCGGGGATTTTCAGCTTGAAATTGTCTAGCCTGCAGACGAATGGTTTTTAAATCAATTTTTGGGTATTTCATTCTCTCATTATACCATAAATAGTACATAGCTTGCTAATCCTTTGAAATCAGTGGGTTTCTATCGTGTTAAGTAAAAGTGAATACGAAATTGAATACGACTCTACTTTTAGCTGGAGCGGATGAAATCCATGAGTTGATCAACGACTTCAACACGTTGATTATCGTTGATGTGGGTATACATATCAAGGGTAGTTTGAACATTATTATGACCTAATCTGTCCGAAATAATTTTGGCTGTAACACCAGCTTCAAATAGGAGAGAAGCGTGTGTATGTCTAAACCCGTGAGGCGAAATTTTTTTAAGGTTATTGTGTTTACGAAAGAATCTTAAAAGTTTCACTTTCATAGTTGCGGCTAAAAGCCATCCCCCGCTATTGTTCGTAAAAATATAATTCGAATCATGTTTATAAGGCACACCAGCTTGAAAATATTCTTTTATTTGCTGACGTTTCCAGAGTTTTAATACATTCAGAGTCTCATCATCTAAAGTGATAACTCTCTTACTCTTTTTGGTTTTAGGGTCCTGAACAGTTTGTTTTTTACCAACTACAACAGCTGTACGAGAAATACTTAACAACTTATTTTCAAAGTCAACATCTGACCACATGAGTCCGATAGCTTCTCCAGTTCTCAATCCAGAAAAAGCGAGCAAGTGGAAAAAAGTGTAGTCTACTGGTTTGCAATTTGCTTTGTAAACTTTAAGGAATTCGGTTAGTTCCTGTTTTGTATAGTAATTTTCTTTGCCCTTTAATGGCCTATTTTTAGGCTTGATAACCTTGTCTAAAGGATTTGACTTAATAATGTCAATAGAAGTGGCATACTTGAAAATACGGCTGATGACAGAGTAGTAATTAGCATATAGGATATAGCGATTACTTAACTTGATAGCAACCTTTTGACAATAAGCTACACTGATCTGCTGGATTTTCATATCTGTAAAATACAAGTCAATCATAACATCAAGTTTTTTCTTGACGTTCTGATAGGTTGTTGGTTTCACAGTGCTTTTATAGCTATCAAGCCACAACTCAGCGACTTCAGCAAATGTAGGGTTCTGGAAATCTTCATTGTTTGAAAAACCATTTTCTTCAACGTCTAAGAGAAGGTCACGTTCGGCAGCCTTTGCTTCTTTAATGGTTTTAAACCCACGTCGTGTTGTGCGTTTTTCTTTTCCAGTGGCAGGGTCTATGCCTAGGTATGTTTGAAAGAGATATCTAGTCTCTCCTTTTTTTGTAATATATTTTTTTATCATAAAAAGTCCTTTCTTTTCGATTGCTTGCCCGCATAGTTGAAAAGGTGTAGAACTTATGATAAACTATAGTTGTATTTTTTTATCATCCTTTCCATTGCTTGCTTGATGGAAAGTTGAATCCTCACACTCAAAGATTGCCGTCGGAGAGTGTGGGGATTTTTTTATTTTTTAGCGAGAAGCCATACTGTTAAATCTAAATAGTAAGTTAAGTCACTTTTACGAGAAACGACTCTCTCAGTTTCGATATTGAGGGTTTTATATGGTCCTCCTCTACCTGTAAGGATTGCATCATATCTGTAATTTTGATTAGAAATGTAGGATGAAACTTGTGTTGCAATCATAGCTGGTAAGTATCCGACAAAGATATTATTCACTAAAACCTTGACAGCATTTTTATCATGAGGGTTTGATGGCTCAGGCAGTAGATGAACATCTACTGTTTTTAATTTATTGTATTTATAAACTGTTTTATATGTCTCAAGCATATAAGATTTTAAACTCTTATTATCTTTTCCGAAATAGTGGATCCCTCCAGAAAGAAAATCAGCAGCAAGCTCAGCCTCTTCTTTATGATAATTTGTCCCCATCAACAAGAAATCATCATGGAAAACGATCTTATCAACACTAGGACCGCTATAATTATCTATCTTTTTCTTTTTTTCTTGTTTCGCAGTTAAACGACCAATAATGTAAGTTATAAAACCAGTAATAAACAAGAAGAATCCGAGAGGTGGAAACAAAAATAGGAATATAGCACCTAAAAACATAAAGACAAGCCCAGCTTCTTTATATTCTTTTGGAGTGTGTTGCTTTTTGCCGTTCGAGGCAAGAATAGATTGCTGTTTGTTGTTGACCACTTTCTTCTTTCTCTTTTTGGATGATTTAAACAAATCCGAAAGTCCAAAGGTTGTCTTATGATAAATCTTGTTATACATGGCTTTCTTTGGATTTTTAACCCATCCCATCCCTTTCTTACCATAGCCAGGGATAAGGGCTTTTTTAGCCTGTCTTTTCCATTTACTAGTAGTTCTAGCTTTTAAACTTCTGGTCAGACTTGGTTTTCTCATTCCTATTTTCATAAGTTTCTCCTTTTAATTTTCTATTGGCATGAAGTTTCCGACTATTTTTCCAATGATTCTCGGATCTTCTTCAAATGGTGCGAATTTATCTTTATATTTGTTATTGATAGAGACGAGTCTGAGACCGTCTTTTTCTTTATAGACTTTCTTGATATAAGTTTGACCATCCCAATCAACTGCATAAGTGGCACCATCGTAGTCAAAACCTGTTTTTTTGATAAGAACAACCTCTCCATTCATATACTTAGGTTCCATGGAATCTCCGAAAACCCAAGAAGCAAAATCGTGGTCTAGGTCTTTGTCATAAAAAACAGTGTCATAGTTCCCATCGTTGAAGTATGAGAACCCAGTACCAGCTGAAAGTTTTTCAAAAACACGGTATTCAAAAAGCTTTTCCTCAATCATAACCACTTTATTATTCTGCTCTTTTAATTGTTCATTAGCATAGTTCAGAACTTTTTGTTTTCTTGGAGTTGACAACTGTACAGCTTTTTCAGTTATTTTCTGAACAAGAGGGGAAGTAGGTATTTTCAGTTCTTGGACAGGAGTATCGTCTGACATAGGAACATTATATCCCATTAACCAGGCTTCGGAGACCCCCAATGTTTTAGATAATAAAACAAGTTTGTCTTGATCAGGAGAAGACTTTCCTGAAACATATTGTGACAAAGCACTCTTACCCATTTTGATACCAAGTTCCTTTTGAAGTGGTAAAGAACTATTCAAGATATCTACTTGTCTAAGATTTCTTTCAGACAGAATTTGTTTTAGTCGTAAAGATGTTGTAGTTTTCATATTTAACACTCCGTTCTCAATAGTAATTATATATCTATTTGAACAAAAGTTCAAGTGAAAAAGCGAAAAGTTCAAAAAAAATGAACTTATGTATTGACAAGGCAAAGAATAAGGAGTAGAATTATAACTACAAAGGTTCAAATAACTTGAACAAAAAATAGAAAGGGGAATAAATGAAATTTGATTATTCAAAATTGAATGGAAGAATTACTGAAATTTTTAATAGCAAGAAAAAATTCGCTAAAGCTATGAAACTTTCAGAACGAAGTATTTCACTTAAATTAAATAATCAGCGTTATTGGAAAAACAACGAAATTACAACAGCTTGTAATCTGTTACTTATTCCAGATAACCAAATAGGAGATTATTTTTTTAAACCAGAAGTTCAAGAAACTTGAACAAAATAAAACTAGAAAGGAACACTATGAACAACGCAGCGCAAAAAGTAACACGGATTGACAAAGATGCCTGGGAGATTGCTACGGAGCTGGCGAATGAGTACGGCGTATCTATTTGTCACATCATCAGCGAGAGCGTCCGCTACTGTGCAGAGAATGCCGAATTTAAGGAGATGGACGTTGTCGTTAAACGGTTGGTAGTCGGCAGTAAGGTGCTGGAGTAGGAGGGGAAGATGAACGAACTCAAAATAAGAGAAGATGGTATTTATTTGAATAACCAAAAATTAAAAGGGGTGCAAGCAATCAAGACAAAAAGCACGGCCGAAAGATGCCATGCTACTGTCTACTTAAAATTTATTGCCAAGCTGATTTGAAATGAGGTTGGTATTTGATTTCATTATATCACAAACAGAAAGGAGGACGGAATGAGACCAAGACGATATTCGTTCAGTAGACAAATAAAAAACGTACTCCAGCCGCTATCTGAAGTACGCTACGGAAATTGTTCTGCTCAAACTAATAGCAGTAGTCAACAACACTTCGCTGGTATCGTCCCCAGCACTGTAGTTGAAATAAACTCTGATTCTCGATTTTAGAGTCTAGCTTTCCACGGCTTTTAGAGTCTAGCCAAGACGTTTCGGGAAGGCTAACTCTCCCTATTGAACCCTGCTAGCCAGGTGCGGTAGGCAAAAGGTAAACCTACAAATGAATCCAGAAGTTTACTGAGACACAGTCCCCTTCAAAAATTTTGCCAATTTGCATCAGCTCCTTTCTTGTTAAGGATAATATAACTATAAATAATTTTTGAAGAGGATACATCAGTCTCAAGACCGATATAGGAGGTTAAATGGAAGACAAAATCATCGAACTTGCTGATTACTTCATCAGCGAATCTACAACATACAGAGAAGCTAAGATAGCATGTGAGAAGCTATTTAGACAAGTCAGCCATGAGATAGAACTCAGGGCGATGGAAAGTAAAACTTTTTAAACAAAAAAGCACCTAACGAAGTCAGGCGCATACTAAAATAATCAAAATCATTATATCACAAAAATGCTTGCCCGCATAGTTGAGAGGATGTAAAAAATGGAAGGTATAACGTTACAATTACGATTGGACGGCGAAAGTGCTGAATTGTTCACCAATCAATTACTGGCTTTTGCTGAAAAGCAGGTCAAGGAGCAGTTAGAGAATGATCGTATGCCAATCAATCAACAGGCTTTGATGAAGAAGTTTGGCTTTACTCATGCCTATATTAAGAAATTAGAACGTAAAGGGTTAAGATTTCGTAAGCAAGGGAAAGATATTATGTACGATGTCAATGATGTTTATGAAATTTTGGAATTAGAGAAAGAAGTACGAAAATTAAGAGCGTAAGGAGATAGAAAAATGTTTGAACCACCGATTTTAGACCAGTTGATGGGTGTTGGAGCTTTGCTGATTGGATTTGCAGGGCTTTGCCGTCATATCAAATTGCAAGAGGAGCGTAAGGAAAAAGAAAGACGAGAAGAGCAAGAATTTGCGTCTATGATTATCCAAGGCTATAACCATGCTTATGAACGTGGTAGAGAGGCACAGCGCCAAGAAATCCGTGAGAATATTCGTCGTCCGTTCCCTGGCTTTACCTACGACAACGAACGTCCTGAAGGCTTGCGTCCGGAGCCATTAGCTTTGCCAGAGCCTAAAATGCACATCTTGAAGTGAGGAGGCCAGGCGATGGAAGAATTGATTGAATGGCTGTTGTGGCATGAAAGAGTGAATAAAGAAATGTTATCGTCTGATGAAGAAAAGTCTGACTTTGAAATATATTTAGAGGACGAGAATAGGAAAATATCACTTATCAAAGAATACCTGGCTGACTATGAAAAACTAGCTAAGGACTATCGTGATGTAGTCTCTGAAAATAAGCTGTTAAACGTTGAGAAGATGGAGCTAGAGGGTATGCACATCTATGAAGATATGCGGATGAAGTACCGCGCTAACCGTAGGAAGTGGGGGGTGCGATTATGGCGTTAAAAAACAAGCGGTATTTCTGGATCCAGCTTGCTCAGGACTTCTTTAAGTCAAAAGAGATGAAACTACTTCGCAAGATTGCTGGCGGAGATACACATACCATCATTTATCTCAAAATGATGTTAATTAGCTTGGAAGATGGAGGGCATATTTACTACGATGGATTGGCTGATAATTTAGCCGAGGAAATTGCTCTTGTTATTGATGAAAACGTTGAAGATATTAAAATTACATTGATTTTTTTAGAAAGCAAAGGATTGTTGACTAGAAAAAATGACAGGGACTATTTCTTAGAGCAAGTTCCTGAGATGGTAGGTAGTGAAACAGCAACTGCCAGAAGGGTTCGCAAGTTTCGAGAGAACAAACAGGCGTTACATTGTAACACCGATGAAACAAAGTGTAACGGAGATATAGATATAGATAAAGAGATAGATATAGAGATAGAGAAAGATATAGATAAAGATAAAAATCCAGTCGAGCTCATCGTGGAAGAATATCAATCTCGTATTGCTCCGTTAGATGGAACTCAATTTGAAATCTTGAAAGAGTTCATCACTTTGGACGGCATGGAAGCGAAAGTTGTCCTGAAAGCAATTGGTCTTGCTGCTGATAATGGTAAACGGAATTTTAGTTATATTAAAGCAATTTTGATGAATTGGAAAAAGGACGGAGTCTTGACGATTGCAGCAGTTGATGAACGTGAGCGTCAGTATAGAGAAAGTAAAATCCCTAATCGTACAGGACAAGCAAAATCAAACGTTCCTGAGTGGTCTCAACCTAACTATGTGAATACTACGAGTGAGGAGGACAAGGAAGAGCTTGAAAAACGGAAGCGTGAATTACTTGAAAGGCTTGAGAATGGAGGTGACTGATGTTTATTTTAAAGCATGGGACGAGAGAGGATAAGCCGTTTCTAAGGTCTGTAATTATCGGTGTGACTGGCTTGGACATTTCATGTTCAGAGGAGAAGAAAGCCTTGCGGTTCGTTTCTCGGGCAGCAGCCTTACAGGTTGGCAAGGCATTGAGGGGTTCCTTTGGGAACTTTTACCCAGTTGAGGTGGAGTGATGTTAGAGCTTTACTTCGTCTACAACGGGTACTGCAAGTTTTTTCTTGGAAGTTTTAACAATGTGGATGAACTTATCGAACAGATGAAAGATCATCAGTGGGCGTTCTCGGCTATCACTCATCCAAGGTTTCAAAAGCACATCGGTCAGCGGACGACACGGTTTGACTATGGTGCTAAGGATTGTTATTATTTAGCGACTTTTTCAGAAGGAGAAGAAAATGACTAAAAATATTTTAATGGATTTAGCATTTGAGAATTTTCACAAATGTATGGGAATTACTGATTGGAAAGAATCTGATGAAGTAATTCTTGTTAGCTCGGCTAACAAAGAACAAATTGAGTCAGATGAAAGTTACCGTTCAGACGGAAAATGTAATTATCTTGGCAAACGAATTTGTATCTTCTGTGAACAAGTGAAGAAAAATAATTACATCACGCTACATAAATCTATGTTAGAAAAAATTATTAAGACAATGGAATTATTTACAGATGCAGAACAAATGAAGGGAGAAGAAAATGATTGAACTTATTAAAGAATTTGGAATGGCTATTCTATGGCTATTTCTCGGCTACTTAATTGGGGAACGTGCAGCAAGAAAGGAAAAGAAAGATGATCAATAATGTAGTGTTAATTGGTCGCTTGACTCGTGACCCTGAGTTGCGATACACACCATCGAATGTTGCAGTTGCGACATTCAGTTTGGCAGTGAACCGCAATTTTAAGAATCAGGCAGGTGATCGTGAAGCTGATTTTATCAGTTGCATCATGTGGCGCCAGCAGGCTGAAAACTTTGCAAATTGGCTTAAAAAAGGTGCTCTTGTAGGAATCACAGGGCGCATCCAGACTCGTAGCTATGATAATCAGCAAGGACAACGTGTCTATGTGACAGAAGTGGTAGCTGAAAGTTTTCAAATGCTTGAAAAGAAGGATAATTCTGCGAATCAGTCAAGCATAGAAAACCAGATGCCACCAAATTTTGGGACAACAAATCCTATGGATATTTCAGATGATGATTTGCCGTTTTAGGGAGGTGTGAAGGATGAACAGACTAAAACAATTAAGAAAAGAAAAGGGGTTGACTCAGCAGGAATTATCTGAAGTAATAGCTGTCTCATACCGAACTATACAAAATTGGGAAAATGGGGAAAGTCAAATCAAAACTAATAAAGCAAGTCAGTTAGCAGATTATTTTGGAGTGAGCGTAGGAAACTTGCTTGGTTATGAACCTGAAAGTGAGCAAGTTAGCAATTATCAAAAAATAAAAATTTGTTTCTCTGATGGTGAAGAACTTAATTTTCTAGTAAGAAATTTTACAGAAAAAGAACTTACAAAGATTACTAGTCAGTTCAACAATGGAAATTTGATGAGGATTAGAAATTTGTCTGTCAACCCTAAGAATGTCAATTATTTTTTTGTTGACGATTTTAAAGAAAGCGAGGAGTTAGAAGATGATGGAAGATTTAAAGAAAAAAGTTAATGGAGTATACGGCTGGTCGGTAGAAGATGGAAAACCTAAACCTCCCAAGCAAGATTTACCACAAGCAGTGAAAGACCGGGCGGACTATTTTTGGGAAATGGCAGAAGATGGTATGACGTTTATGGGAGCGATGGAATGCATCTTCGCTGATGAAAAGCCTACAGACTATGATTTGGGAGCTACTAAGGGTTGGTTGCCAAAATCTAAGGAGTTTGATGATTGGATTGGCTATTCGCCAAGCATGGCTCAGGTAGTTATTGCAGCTTATTTGATTTATGGAGGAAACTAAGATGAATATTAAGGCATTGATTAAGAAGTATGAAGAATTGTGGAATGAACACAGCCATTTTTATGAACCTGTACCTTATACTTCAATGGTTGAACTTTTTTTGAAAGAGTTGAAACAACTAGACGAACCGCAACCAGTCAAAGTTCCACCGTTTGTGGCGGATTGGTATGAGGAAAATAAGGATGATTTTGAAGGGAATTTGTATCGATGTACCCATAATATTCCATCGACTTTTGACGGCGCTAAACTTAATGAGTTTGAAAGGTGGTTTCTAACCGCTGGCACAAAACCATTTCAAACCCTCGTCAACATGCACCAGTTCGGCTACGAGATAGAGGAAGAGAAGCGGTATTTGGTGAAAGTGAAAGGTATCGTAAATGCATTGAGCTTTTTGAGCTATCACAAAAATGCTGATATATGGACGGTCACAGATAAAAATAATTCAGACGGACACAGAGCACACCACACCCGCAAAGAACTAGAAGAAGCGGATTTCGGCTGGGTATTCGATTGTGAGGGTGTTGAAGTTGAGGAGGTGGAGTAAATGGAATCATTTGCACACTATTTTAACAAGCACATTGCTAAAAAAATCGAATTAGATGATATTACAATCATTGATTATCATAGTCCAGAATATAATCTAATGTATAATCTAAGATATGTTTTTGATAAGAAAAATTCATCTCTGGCTATCACAGGTGATTTTGGCGAGCTGGTTGCAGTAAATTTTAACAATATGGGTAGTTGGGAAGATTTCTATAAGGATTTCACAAACAACGCTGGATATTTTATTGAAAAAATCAAAGCATCTAGTCGAAATCTTTTTGTTTATGATGAAGATGAAGCTAAAAAAATTATTCTTGAGTATTTCTTTGATAATAAGCGATATGAAGACTTAGACGAAAATGATAGATATTATTTTGATGAACTATTTGAATATTTCGATGATCGGCATGGATTCAAACACATTACTGATACTGTTCGAGAATTCCTGAGTGAACAAGATTCAGAATACTATGAGACTCTTGAATTCGCTGGTAAAAAAGTGTCTGAAATAGTGCTTCTCTATTTGGATGCTTATAAAAGAGCGTATGAATCAATAAAAAATGAGGAGGTGGAGTGATGAAACGTTTTATCGCAATCTGGATTGTCTTGTCAGCTACTTTGAATATCTGGCAATGTGTCCACATTAAAAATCTTGAAAAAAAGCGCCCTATTGTAATCTACAAAGCAGATAATCAAGGCGCAGAAATTAAAGGCAGAGTCTTACAAAAGGAGAAGGTTGGCGACATGTACACTGTTACAGTGCAAAATTACGGAATATTCGTAGTTACTCAAACAAACTATGAATCACTAAAAATAGGAGATGAGGTAATATTGTAATGGGAAAGTACAAGAAACCAACTTACATCATCATTCAAGAAGCAATGGCAGAGCGCATTAGATTTCTGGAAGATGAACTGTATGAAAGGGCCTATAAGGATATTGAGAAACTAGAAGCTCAAAATGATTTCTTAAAAGCCCTTTGTAATAATCAACTTGAAATTATCATGGATTACGAATGGAAGCAGATGCAAGAGCAGGCTGAGTTCATAAAAGCTAATACTAGAAAGTGGAGAGCAAGATGCAGCTAAGATTGAAAGAACTTAGAGAGGACCTATGTCTTTCTGTCGGTCAGATGGCGAAAGAGACAGGTGTCTCCCAAAATACAATTCATTTGTACGAACGTGGTGGATATCCGTCCATTAAGCAAATCGAAATGATCGCTAAAACTTATGATGTAAATCCTGCTTGGTTAGTTGGATGGATAGATGATGAAATGATGCCTGGAGTCCAGATCGTTGAAAAAGTTGTCTATAAAGAAAGTCCAACGGCAAGATTGCCAGATTATTTCAACAATAATAACGATAGTAAGATTATCAAGTGGAAGCAGTCACGAAGATTTTGACGGAAGAATTACTCGAGATAGAAACGAGGTGAGCAATGCCCTTCTTTCCTGATATAAATGAAGCCAAAACAAAAGAAAATGCCAAGAAAATTTTAAAAGGATATCCTCGATGGCGTCGTGTGGCCAATGACACTGAAGGTCAGAGAGTAACGACAACCTACTCATTCATGCCTAGAAACCCGTCAAGTGGAAGAAATAGTCAAGTTGAGAAGTTAGCTATAAGGAAAGTTGATGCAGAACTTGAGCTGGATGCAATTGAACAAGCAGTTAGTAACTTACACGATCCTCTATATCGTAGGATACTTTTTGAAAAGTATCTTCAATGGGATTGCAAGAAAGATGAAGTAATTTCTAGGGATTTAGCAATTTCAGAAAGTTCATACTATGATATTTTGGAGAAAGCTTTGATGGCATTTGCAGAGTTATACCGCAATGGTGAACAGGTTGAGATTTTGGAGTAAATTCGGAGTTTTTTTGGAGTAAATTCGGAGTAAGTTCGGAGTGGATATATGATTTTATGTGCTAAAATTATATTATGAAGTAATTGTAAAGGCAGGCACACCCTGTCTTTTTCTTTGAGTTTGGAGGTGATATCGTGAAAAAAGTAGAACCTATTCGTGAACTTGATGACATTGAACGGATGAAAGACTTTTTAAAATCAAAGAGTGAGCGAAACTATGTCCTAATCATGTGCGGTCTGTATTCTGGAATGCGCATCAGCGATATTATACCTCTCCAAGTGAAACAAGTGACAGGCGATAGAATCGAGGTTACTGAAAAGAAAACTGGTAAGGTCAAGCGATTTGCTATCAACCCTGAATTAAGAAAAGCTTTAAGTCACTACATTAAAACAAATGACCTTAAAGGTTATGATTACCTATTTCCAAGTAAGAAAAAAGTTAGGACAGACGGAGTAAGAATCGTTCATATTGGAAGAGTTGCAGCTTATCAAATATTAAAGCAAGCAGCTGAACATGTTGGCCTTAAAAACATTGGGACTCACTCAATGAGAAAATCATTTGGTTATCATCATTACAGAAAAAATCAAAATGTAGCGATCTTGATGGAATTATTTAATCATTCATCTCCAGATATCACACTTGATTATATAGGTATTAAGCAGGATGAATTGGATGATTCAATGATGAATTTTAGCTATTAAATGACTATTTATTTTACATATTGAGAAAAAGTAAATCAGTTTTTAATGAAACAGATGTAAGCACTTGCTACAGTTGACTTTTAAGAATGTTAGTTTTATTTAACAGAATATAAGATATGTTAAATATACGAGGGTGTAAGAAGTTAAAAAACCTCCCCCCTACATCATAAAAATTACCCCCCTACCTCTTAAAAAGAAAGGCCCCTCCTTAGATGAATCCCCCCCATGAAAGACCGGACCGGAGCGGTCCTCACAGAGTTGCTTTTGAAAAGAATAAAAATATTATTCTCAAAACAAGAAATACTTGTGGGATTTGTGGACTACCAGTTGACAAATCCTTGAGGTACCCACATCCATTAAGTCCGGTCATTGACCACATTATTCCAATCAATCGTAACGGTCATCCATCAGATATTCAAAACTTGCAGTTAGCCCACTGGCAATGCAACAGACAGAAGTCTGATAAGTTATATGCTGACGATAGGTCAGCCAATGCTACTGTTGTAGGTAATCGCAACCTGCCACAGTCAAGAGATTGGACAAAGTACAGAGCTTGAAGAAGCCAAAAAAAAGAAAAATTATATTATTTTTTAAAAACATCAAAAATAATAATGAATGCTTAGAATTTGAAAAAATAACAGATATGTGTGAAGTAAGTCCTAGCAGAGGATAGGGGGGTGTCCCCCTCCCACTAGGCGCTCGAGGGCTTCACGCCGTCACTGTACATTTTTTCTCGCGCCAAATCATCACAATGAAAGGAGAACGGTTTGGAATTAAGAGGAATTGACTATCTCAGGAGAAAGTTGAATCTCTATCAGAGCAGAGTCAATCTGAGGTACAAGCATTATGCGATGCAACACTATGAAGCGCCGACAGGAATCACAATTCCTGCACATATCAGGGTAAAGTATCAAGCTGTTCTTGGTTGGGCTGCAAAGGGAGTTGATAGTCTTGCAGATCGTTTGATTTTCAGGGCATTTGCTAATGATGATTTTAATGTTACAGAAATTTTTGATCGTAATAATCCTGATATCTTCTTTGATAGTGCTATTTTAGCTGCGCTGATTGGTTCGTGTAGTTTCGTCTACATTTCGAAGGGGGAAGATGATGAGGTGAGATTGCAAGTCATTGAATCAAGTAATGCAACTGGTGTCATTGATCCTATAACTGGCTTGCTTGTGGAAGGTTATGCGGTGTTGGCTCGTGATGATTACAATCGTCCAACACTTGAAGCCTACTTTGAGCCTAATGCTACTCACTTCATTCCGAAAGATGGGGAGCCTTACTCGGTTACGAATGAAACTGGTATTCCTCTGCTGGTTCCGGTCATTCATCGTCCTGATGCGGTTCGTCCTTTTGGTCGGAGTCGTATCACCAGAGCTGGTATGTATTATCAGAAATACGCTAAGCGTACCTTGGAACGGGCTGATATCACTGCTGAGTTCTACTCATGGCCACAGAAATATATTCTTGGGCTTGATCCTGATGCAGAGCCTATGGAGAAATGGAAAGCTACTGTATCGAGCTTGTTGACGATTTCTTCTAGTGACAAAGGAGAGAAACCGAGCGTTGGACAGTTTACTACCGCTAGCATGTCACCGTTTACTGAACAGCTGAGAACTGCTGCTGCTGGATTTGCTGGTGAAATGGGCTTGACTTTGGATGATTTGGGCTTTGTGTCTGACAATCCATCATCTGTGGAAGCTATCAAGGCTAGCCATGAGAATTTGCGCTTGGCTGGTCGGAAGGCTCAGAGGTCTCTGGGAGCAGGTTTGCTCAATGTGGCTTATGTTGCTGCTTGCTTGAGAGATGATTTTCATTATGCGAGAAGTCAATTCGTAAGAACTACAGTCAAATGGGAGCCATTGTTTGAAGCGGATGCGAATACGATGACCATGATTGGTGATGGTGTTGTGAAATTGAATCAGGCCTTACCTGGCTACATCAATGCGGAGACAATTCGTGATCTTACTGGTATCGCTGGAGATATGTCAGCTAAACCAGTGGTAA
Organism: Streptococcus sp. 27098_8_76; assembly: GCF_041432315.1. Classification (GTDB taxonomy): domain Bacteria; phylum Bacillota; class Bacilli; order Lactobacillales; family Streptococcaceae; genus Streptococcus. The sequence continues at coordinate 23,458 of NZ_JAPVZI010000011.1, forward strand.
GCGAGGGTGGTTCAAATGGAGAATGATGTTTTACCTGGTATCTTGCAAGAGGTTCAGGAGAGGTTTGAGAGAGATTTCGGTAAGAGTGAGATTGTCAGAAATGCTTTTGCCACGTTGGAAGCCAAAAAAGCAACCTACAAAACAGCAAATGAGTTTGCGATTGAAATTGGTGAAATTCTCTCTAAGGCTCTAGAAGCTTCTCTGAGCGCCGATAAATTACCAGACGGTAAAATGTATTACAATATCGCTCAACGCTTGCTGACGGACGTGCTAGGACGAAATCATGAGATTGTGAGTGGTTACGCTAGTGATGTTCAGAAGAATTTGAATGATGAAGCGAAAATCGGTATGAAAGTTCAAGTTCCTGAATTAAACCAAGATCGAATTGATGGCATTGTTAATCGCTTTTCGTCTGAGGAGAACTTTGAAGATGTGAGTTGGTTGCTCGGTGAACCTATTGTGAACTTCACTCAGTCAATTATTGATGACAGCATTCAGAAGAATGCTGAGTTTCAACATCAGTTTGGATTGCAACCGGAGATTAGTAGAAAATCTTATTTTCATTGCTGTAAATGGTGTCAAGAAGTTCAAGGGAGTTATAAATATCCAAGAGTTCCAAAGGACGTTTATAGAAGACATCAACATTGTAGATGTACTGTTGACTATGATCCGAAAAGTGGAAAAATTCAAAATGTCTGGACTAAAAAAATCAGCAATAAGAGTTCAGATGAATTAGAAAATCGTAAGAGAATAAATATTGATGTGCGTGATAATAATCGCAAAGCAGATATTCAAGAGTATAAGAAAATATTTGATGTTTTAGGAGTTCAAAATGCTCCTATTTCACTAGCAAAGTTTCAGGATTTGAAGTATAATGGTGGTGAAGAATATGAGCAACTAAAAGATAAAGTATTTATTTATCAGAAAATCCAAACTGGAGAATGGGGTAAAAAAATAAACCCTGATAAGCAGTTGCCACATATGGAATCAACACAAAAAGCAGGGAAATCTTATATCTATGATTCAGTCGATGTTCAAGAATTGTTTAATAAACATTATGGAACTGGACGCATTGAGCTTGATAGACATGGAAGAAGGACGAACAAAGAGATAATAGAACTAGGTTACCCCATTGGGATTAATAGTTCGGATGGCTCGGAAGTGACATCTATTAAAATCCATCATTCTGAGAAAAGAACTCACATTGTACCTAAGAAAGGAGATCAGTAATGAATTTAAAACAGTATTTAGGAAAAGATATTAGAGTTACTTTTGTTGATGGTCAAATCCTAGAAGGTCATTGTAATACTTTTACTGGGAGACTTGATACGGAAGATGAACTGTATGACGAAATTACAATAGCAACGGATAAACATCCATATGTTGGATTTAATGAATCTGAAATTAAGTCAATAGAATTAATATAGCACTCGTAAGGGTGCTTTTATTATGCTTTGAAAGGAGTAATTATGGAAAACACGATTGATTTTTCAGAGAAAAAGTCTAGTCTGGAGCGTGGTGCTTCCGTGAAAGAAATTTTGGAAGAAAATCTTGAGGCTAGCCATGACTATACTTCGGTATTAGTAGTTTCTTTGGATAAAGATGAAGATGGTGAGATAAATCTTGGCTATAGCTGGGATAGTAGTTTGCAGGCATTGGGAATGCTTGAGGTTGCTAAAAACTATATTTTGAACGTAATCAATTAAATCATCCCAGCGATAGGGTTATCATGCGATGACGATTGAAAGGAAATTAGAATGGCGAGGAAGAAACTTGGCAATCAGAATCCTACTCAATCGGTGATTTTAAAATACGTCAAGAAAAATTCAAAAGCTAAAGAAGCGATTGAACTTTACGAACGGACAGGTCTTTCTTGCTATGCCTGGCAGAAAAATCTCTTACTGCCTATGATGGCTGTTGATAAGAACGGTCTTTGGGTTCACCAGAAGTTTGGTTACTCTATCCCTCGTCGTAACGGTAAAACTGAAATCATCTATATCGGTGAAATTTGGGGGCTACATGAAGGATTAAATATCCTACATACGGCCCACAGGATTTCTACATCTCATGCCTCTTTTGAAAAGGTCAAACGATACCTTGAAAAAATGGGGTATGTGGATGGCGAGGATTTCAATTCCATTCGAGCGAAGGGACAGGAGCGGATTGAACTTTACTCGACAGGTGGTGTTGTCCAATTCCGTACCAGAACATCAAATGGTGGTCTTGGTGAAGGATTTGACATGCTGATCATTGACGAGGCTCAAGAGTACACGACCGAGCAAGAATCTGCTTTGAAATACACGGTTACAGATAGTGAAAATCCTATCACAATCATGTGTGGGACACCTCCGACACCAGTATCAAGTGGTACGGTCTTTACTAAGTACCGTGAGACTTGTCTTTTTGGGAAAGGGAAGTATTCTGGTTGGGCTGAGTGGTCGGTTTCTGATGAAAAGGAAATTGACGACGTGGAAGCTTGGTATAATTCCAATCCATCCATGGGCTACCACTTAAATGAGCGTAAGATTGAGGCAGAGCTTGGTGAGGATAAACTGGACCATAATATCCAACGCTTGGGATTCTGGCCAACCTACAACCAGAAATCTGCTATTTCTGAGACGGAGTGGAATGAGCTTAAGTTGGACGATATTCCAGAATTATCTGGCAAGCTGTCTGTTGGTATTAAGTACGGTCAAGATGGAACGAACGTGGCATTGAGTATTGCTGCACGGACCAAGGATGGCCGTTTCTTTGTTGAGACAGTAGACTGTCAATCTGTTCGTAATGGTAATGAGTGGATGGTTGCTTTTCTGAGACAAGCTGATGTAGCTCAGATTGTCATAGATGGCGCAAGTGGCCAGAAGATCCTGGACGAAGAGTTGAAGGACTACAGAATCAAGAATGTGATTCTTCCGACGGTGAAAGAAATCATCGTGGCCAACGCTCTTTGGGAACAGGGTATTTACCAAAAAACCATCTGTCACGCTGGCCAACCATCATTGTCTAAAGTAGCCACTAACTGCGACAAGCGGAATATTGGCTCAAATGGTGGTTTTGGTTATCGATCACACTTTGACGACATGGATATTTCTTTGATGGATAGTGCATTGCTTGCGCACTGGGCTTGTGCTACGACTAAGCCTAAGAAAAAGCAAAAAATTAGTTATTAAAATGAGCGGTCTTGTGACTGCTTTTTTTGATGCCAAAAATTACCGAACTGCCGGGAAAGCAGGAGAAAGGAGACATGAGAATGTCAGATTTTAAACCAATCACTACACAGGAAGAATTTGATGCTGCTATTAAGGAGCGTTTATCTCGTGAGAAAGCGAAGTATAGCGACTATGATCAGCTCAAATCTCGTATTGAAGAGTTGGAAAAAGAAAATGGTGGCTTGAAGTCAACGATCGAAGCTACTAATCAAAGTAAAGCAGATGCTGATAAGCAACTTGAAGAAATGCAGAAGCAAATCGCTGGCTATGAGACGGCTAGTCTGCGAACTCGTGTGGCTTTGCAACATGGACTGCCTTACGATCTTGCAGATCGTTTGCAGGGGACTGATGAAGAAAGCTTCAAAGCAGATGCAGAGCGCTTGGCTGGGTTTATGAAGAAAACTCAACCAGTTTACCCGCTCGGAACAAAGGAGCCTAGCTCAATTGATGACAAAGATGCAGCATTGAAAGGAATGTTGCATAAAATGAGAGGAGAATAATTTATGGCAACGCTACAAACAGGGGATCTTTTCCCAGTCGAAACAGTACAAGATATTTTTAGTAAAGTAAAGGGGCATTCCACCCTTGCAAAACTTACTACTCAAGAACCTATTCCTTTTTCGGGAACTGAAACGTTTGTATTCAATCTTGAAGGAAATGCTGAAATTGTAGGTGAAGGCAATCCTTCGAACGCTGGAAGTGCAACTATGAAACCAAAGGTAATCAAACCTATTTTGATTACTTACCAAGCACGGGTATCTGAGGAATTTGTACATTGTTCAGAAGAAAAACAATTATCTTACCTTAAATCATTTATTGATGGCTTGTCTAAAAAAGTGGCACAAGCAATTGATATTGCTTCATTCCATGGACTTGAACCAAAATCAATGACAGATGCTTCTTTTAAAGCAACAAACTCATTTGATGGTTTGATTACAGGAAATGTAGTGACATATGAAGCAGATAAAATCGATGAAAATATTGATGCTGCTGTTGTAACCATCACAGCAAATGATTGCGAAGTAAATGGAATCGCATTGTCTCCAGCTGCAGGGGCTGCACTTGGTAAAATTAAGGTAAATGGGGTAGTACAATATCCTGAATACCGTTTTGGTCAAAATCCAGACTCATTTTATGGAATGAGGTCTGATGTCAATAAAACATTGACAACTGTTGCAAATTCAGCTAAAAAAGACCATGTAATTGTTGGTGATTTTGAAAATGCCGTAAAATGGGGATATGCAGAGGAAATTCCTCTTGAAATCATTAAATACGGTGATCCAGACGGAGCTGGTCGTGACTTGAAACGCTACCGTGAAGTTTGCTTGCGTACACAAGTGTATGTAGGTTGGGGGATTCTTGACGAACAGGCATTTGCTCGTGTGGAGGCTTAATATGGAATATATTAACAAAGAAACATTAGTGACAATTGAAACAGACAGTAAATTGGCAGGTGACTGGGTTCCTATTAGTGAATTCAAGGATGAATATCGCCTTACTGTTCCAGAAATCAAGGCGAAACTTGATGAATTGGGTGTTGAGTATGATAGCAAAGCAAATAAATCTGCTTTACTTGATTTACTAATCGCAAACGAAGGGTGAGTTAGATGGAAAACTTTGCAACAGTCGAAGATTTGAAAAAATTGTGGCGAGCGTTGAAATTCGATGAGGAAAAACGAGCCGAAGCGCTGTTGGAAGTTGTTTCTCATTCTCTTCGCGTTGAAGCTAAAAAAGTTGGCAAAGATTTAGATGGATTGGTTGCTACTGATCCATCTTTTGCTATGGTGGTAAAGTCTGTCACAGTTGATGTGGTAGCTCGCACCTTGATGACCTCAACCGATCAGGAACCAATGACTCAAATGGCTGAGTCTGCTCTTGGATATTCCTTCAGCGGTTCTTACTTAGTTCCTGGAGGCGGTCTCTTTATCAAGGACTCTGAGTTGAAACGTCTGGGCCTTAAAAAGCAAAGATATGGGGTGATTGATATCTATGGGACGGATTAAAGGAATCCCTGTCACTTTGGTGGACAAGGTAGAAACTGGTGAGGATGATTTTGGGCATCCTATCTTTGAAGATAAAGAAATTGTGATTGAAAATGTACTGGTTGCGCCGATATCAACGCAAGACGTCTTGAATAAATTAAGTATTACTGGAAAAAAAGCTGTCTACACAATCGCTATCCCAAAAGGCGACACAAATACATGGGAAAACCGTGAAGTCAAATTTTTTGGGCGAAAATGGCGGACGATTGGGATGCCAGAAGAAGGGATTGAGTCTATGATTCCCCTTCAGTGGAATAGAAAGGTTATGGTGGAAGCTTATGAGTAATATGAAGTTCAATCTAAATGGATCAGGCGTATCAGAGCTTTTGCGCTCACCAGAAATGCAAGCTATCCTTGAAGAAAAAGGGAAAGTGGTAGCAGATGGAGCAGGCGATGGCTTTGAGTTAAAGGTGTCGCCAGGTCAAAAACGTGCGAACGCAACGATTAGCACTACTGATATCAAGAGCATGGCCAGAAACAGCAAACACAATATCTTACTGAAAGCACTAGGAGACGCTAAATGATTGAGTTGATTGTAAGGAAATTCTTGAGCAAGGAGCTTCAAGTGCCTTGCTACCTTGAGCACAAAAAGGACTTACCAGACAGCTATGTGATGATAGAAAAGACAGGAGCGGGAGGAAGTGACTACACGCATTCCGCTACTTTTGCCTTTCAGAGCTATGCACCATCGTTGCAGAAGGCCGCAGAATTAAATGAAACGGTCAAGCAGGCGGTGGAAAATCTCATCACAGCTGATGAGATTTGTGGAGTGCATCACAATAGTGACTATAATTTTACAGACACAGAAACGAAGAAATATCGCTATCAAGCGGTATATGACATTAATTATTTTTAAGGAGGTACTATGGCACAAGAAGGCGTGACAGAAGTACGAAGTGCAGAAACAACAGGAGGACCTAAAATGACAACTGCATCAGCATCAAACGTAACAGCGGCAAAACCTAAAATCGGGGGAGCGGTCGCAACGGCACCAGCGGGAACAACTTTGCCAACAAATGCTAAAGAAGAGTTGAACGTAGCTTTCAAAAAGCTAGGTTACATCTCAGAAGACGGATTGACAAACGAAAACTCGCCAGAATCAGAAGAAGTTAAGGCGTGGGGTGGACAAACAGTCTTGTCTTCTCAAACAGAAAAGAAAGATACTTTCAAATACAAACTGATTGAAGGTCTGAACGTTGAAGTCTTGAAAGAAGTGTATGGGCCAGATAACGTTTCAGGAACGCTTGAAACAGGTATCACTGTCAAAGCTAACGGTAAAGAATTGCCAGAACATAGCTTGGTTATTGATACATTGTTGAAAAACGGCTATGCAAAACGTGTTGTGATTCCTCGTGGTAAGGTGAGTGAAATTGGCGAAATCAGCTATAAAGACGGCGAACCTATCGGCTATGAATTGACGATCACTGCATTACCAGACAATAGTGAGAACACTCACTACGAATACATTCAAGGAGCGTAAAATAGATGAGTAAAACATTCAAAGGGGAAACGAAGTCAGGTTTTAAATTCGAAATTTCTGAGCGTCGTTTAAATAACTATGAATTGTTGGAATTGATTGGTGAAGTTGACGAAGGACAAGGTCAAGTCTTTCCTAAAGTTGTAAAACTTTTATTCGGAGATGAGCAAGCCAAGGCTTTTAAAGACCATCTAAGAGAAGAAGATGGCATCGTGCCAAATGATAAAATGGCAGATGAAATCAAGAGTGTTTTTGAATCAGTTACCGGCTTAAAAAAATCCTAGTCCTCGCTCAGATGATTAATTTGGACGAAGATGCCCTTGTCTGTGACTTGGCGGAAACCTACCAGATATACGACTACAAACAGCTACCTTTAAATCAGGTGGCTGTTTTTGCGTATGGTTTGCGCGACGATTCACGGATAAAGCAGATCATGTCTGACCAAATCGTCCCTCTTGAAACGACGTTACTTGCAAATATCGTAGACAGACTGTCTCTTTCTTTGTGGTTGCAAACCAAGGATGGCCAAAAGGGTGTTAATCGCCCGACATCAATCGCTGAATTGCTAACAAAAAATCACAAAGAAGAGAGTGACGAAAGGGATTATCTTGTCTTTGAATCTGGTGAGGACTTTGAAAACTATCGCAAGGCTTTACTTGCGAAAACAGGAGGTGAGGAATAGTGGCGACCGAATTAGGGAAAGCCTATGTACAAATCATTCCATCCGCTAAAGGCATTAGTGGCATGATTCAAAAGGAAATGGGTGGTGAAGTTGCCTCAGCTGGCGTTAGCGCAGGCGAATCCCTCGGATCTAAAATGATGGGCGCTGTTTCAGGAGTTATTGCTGCTGCTGGAATTGGTCAGGCAATCGGAGCATCGATAAACGAAGGGGCAGCACTTCAACAATCGCTTGGTGGTATCGAAACCCTATTTAAAGATTCAGCTGATAAGGTCAAAGGTTTTGCAAACGAGGCCTATAAGACAACAGGTCTGTCAGCCAATGCCTATATGGAAAATGTTACAGGTTTCTCAGCAAGCTTATTGCAATCTCTTGGCGGAGATACAGATAAAGCAGCAGAAACAGCTAACATGGCCATGATTGATATGTCGGATAATGCTAATAAGATGGGGACATCCATGGAAAGTATTCAACTGGCTTATCAAGGTTTCGCTAAACAAAATTACACCATGCTCGACAACTTAAAATTGGGTTATGGTGGTACCAAACAAGAAATGCAACGGCTTTTGTCCGACGCAGAAAAATTGACAGGCGTTAAGTATGACATGAATAACTTGTCAGATGTTTATAGTGCTATTCACGCTATCCAAGAGAATTTGGACATCACTGGTACAACAGCAAGAGAAGCAGCAACAACTTTTACTGGTTCATTTGAATCTATGAAAGCAGCTGCTCAGAACGTTCTTGGAAAGTTGTCTTTGGGTGAAGATATTCAACCTGCACTACAAGCTTTGATGGAAACGACATCCACATTTCTTTTCGGAAACCTAATTCCGATGATTGGAAATATTTTGAAGCAAATTCCTAACCTTATTTTAGGAGGGATAAAGGGTGTTTTTAGTGGGATCTTTGGCGAAGGTCTAGGAAGTATCATGGGTGGTATCGTTACCGCTCTTGGTTCTGCATTTTTAGCTTTTAAAGCATTTTCGGCAGTCTCGGGATTGCTATCTGGAATACCTGCTGTCTTAACGACAATTAAAACAGCAGTCACGGGTCTATTTACTGCTATGAGTGCCAATCCAATTGGAATTGCAATCGCAGCAATCGCTGCATTAACTGCAGGTTTGGTTTATTTCTTTACTCAAACCGAGATGGGGAGACAAATCTGGCAAGGCTTTATGGATTGGTTCTCTGGTGTGTGGCAGTCTGTCGCACCAGTCTTGACCGAAGTTTGGAATGGTATTGTTGAAACAGCTACGACCGTCTGGAACAATATGATGGCTGTTGTCGCTCCAATTATCCAAGCGGTTGTTGATTTTATTAGGTCTGTTTGGGACGGTATTTCTCTATGGTGGACTGAAAATCAAGGTTTGATTCAACAAACGTTCACAACTGTCTGGAACGCAATCCAGACAGTTATTCAGACGGTTATGCCGATTATTCAGTCCATTATTGAAACCGCAATGAATATCCTTACTCCTTTCATTGAAGCGACGTGGAACAATATCTTCACTGTAGTAACAACAGTTTGGGAATTGATTAAGATTGCTATTCAGACGGCTATGGATGTTATTAGTGGCATCATAAAAGCTGTGATGCAAGTTATTAATGGTGACTGGAGCGGTGCTTGGGAAACTATAAAAGGTGTTGGTGAGGCCATCTGGAAAGGATTGTCTGCTGCAGGTAAGGCTATCTTTGATGGTTTTGCTCAGATATTATCTAACATCTGGAATACGATCAAATCTGTCGCAAGCAGTGCTTGGGAAGGGTTGAAATCAACTGTCTTAGGTCTGATTGATGGACTTGTCCAAGGCGCTCAGCGAGCATGGGAAAGTATGAAACAAGGTGTTAGTGACCTTGTAAGTAATGTTACGAGCATCTTTGATGGCATTCGAAACATTGACCTATGGTCAGCAGGTAAGGCTATCCTTGATGGATTCCTAGGCGGATTGAAATCTGCTTGGGACTCGGTAACTGACTTTGTCGGTGGTATTGCTGGTTGGATTGCGGATCACAAAGGTCCGATTGAATACGACCGCAAGCTCTTGATTCCTGCTGGTAATGCGATTATGCAAGGTTTGGATAGAGGGTTGCAGGACCGTTTCAAAGATGTTAAGAAATCTGTCAGCGGAATGGCTGGTGAAATCTCAAACGCATTTTCAAATGATGATTTTGGTTTGAGTGGAATACCGACCATTGCCAAGAATCTTGAAGCAAGTTTGGCCATGCCAAGTGCTCAAATCGAGGCAAAAGACAGTCAAACCGTGTCTGAGATAGCGATTCTGAGAGCAAGTATGGAGAAGATCCTTACTGCTATCCTTGAAAAGCCGTCAGATACTTACCTGGACGCTGATAAAATTTCAATGAGCGTCTATCAACGCCAAGGTGCGATTTATGCTAGGGAGGGAATTTAATGGAATACATGATTATCAACGGTTTCAATACTTCAACCATTCCTAAATGTGTCGTGACTGATTTTGGCGAGGTGGAGGCTGCTAAGCCTAAAGTTTCAGAAACAGCTACCCTATTTGGGGTTAATGGGAATTACCGTGTCTTGGATGGTGCTTATGAGAGTTATGAACGAACATTTGCATTTTACCTCCCAAGGACGGTAAATCCGTCTAAAATCGTTGAGAGATTCAAACCAAATGACAATACGCTAGAGTTCAGCTATCAGCTAGGCTCTTTATTTTACGCTGATTTTATTAGTGCAAAATACAAGCCTCAAGGTATGCACGGTTGGAAACTTGAAATCAAGTTGAGCATGCAACCGTTTCGCTATCAGAAAAGTGTTGCTCCTCTTGTCTTTACCGCAAGCGGCAATGTCAACAATCCAGGCTCTGTTTATAGCGAGCCTGTGATTGAGATTGAAGGGGATGGTGATATCTCTTTGACGATTGGGCGGACAACCATGCACTTGACCATTAGACGAAAAGTGACCATTGACTGTAGACATAAGAAACAAAATATCTACAATGCAGATGGTGCGGTTCAAAATACTTTACGGAAACGTGGTGGTTTCTTTGAATTGGCAGTAGGTAATAATGGTCTTGTCTTTACTGGATCCGTTCGTAAAGTCACGGTTCGGCCAAATTGGAGGTATATCTTATGATTTATCTTACAGAGGGCAATACGCCTTTAAATGAGGCTTACAACGATGAAATTGTTCAGGAGCGAAACAATACCTATCAGCTGACCTTTCGTTTTCCTACATCGGATCCCAAGTGGGAATTGCTGAAAGAGGAAACCTTCTTGACTGCAGATGACCTGCATGGCGAGCAAGATTTTTATATTTTTGAGGTTGAAAAACAGCAAGGATATATCCAAGTCTATGCTAATCAGGTTATCAGTTTGTTAAATAACTACATCGTCAGCTCTATCGATGTTGATCGTGTCAGTGGTACCAGAGTACTGAGCGCATTTGCTGGTAGTATTACCAGAGCCAATTCTTTCTCTTTTTTCTCGGACATTGATGATAGGCATACGCTTAACATCAAGGATAAGAATGCTATGGAGGTCTTAGCCAAAGACAAGCACTCTATCCTTGGTCAGTGGGGCGGAGATATGGTGCGGAATGGCTACAACTTGCGCTTGTTAAAAAATGGCGGTTCAGAAAATGAATCGCTTTTTATGTACAAAAAAAACCTGTCTAGCTACCAGCATAAGACCTCTACCAAATCTCTGAAAACTCGGATAACCTTTAAAACGACTGTTAAAGGCGAGGGAGAAAAGGCGCCTGACGTTGACTATGTGGTGGTGATTGATAGCCCCTTGCTCGGAAAATATAGCCAAATCTATGAAGCTGTTGTTGAAGTCAATGACCAGAATGTCAAAGACCAAGCTAGCTTGATTGAATACGGTAAGCAGTATTTTCGAACGAGTATGTGCGACATGCTAGAAGATAACCTTGAAATCTCGGTTGTCGGCCAGAGCGATGTAGCGGTTCGGATGTTCGATGTGGTCAGTATCTACCACGAGTGGTATGGTCTTGATGTTCGTAAGAAAATTACGAAATACACCTATTCGCCAATGGCAAAACGTCTAAAATCAATTGGTTTTGGGACGTTCCAGTCTAGTTTGGCTAATGCGATTGGTGGAATTGTAAATGATGCCGTTTTAAATGAAAGCCAAAATCTGCATAAGATTTTTGAAGAACGTTTGAAAAAGGAAATCGCCAACGCTGACCGTGCCTTTGATGCTGAGTCCAAAAAGCGAAAAAAAGAGATAGATGACGGTATCGAACTTGCCAAGGCCAAGGCAGAAGAAGTTAAGCAAGAACTATCTGACACTATCAATCAGCGTTTCAACAGCTTTAACAACGGCCCATTACAAGAAGTCAAGCGCAGGGCTGAAGAAGCCTTGAGGAACGCTGGCGCAAGTAGCTTGCTTGCTCAGGAAGCTAAACGGATTTGGTTAGATTCTGTTGCCAAGCTTGAAGCATTCAAGGCGCAGACTACGAGCGCTCAGACAGCCCTATCGGGCGATTTGGACGCTCTGAAACGAACTATCGCTAATGATATTCGACCGAAGCAGGCGCAGGCTGAAGCTGAGATTACCAAGCAAGTTGAAGCACTTAACAAGACCAAGAATGAGTTGGCTGGTGTTAAGTCAGCACAAGCGACCTATGAAGAGACAACGACTCGTAGATTGGCAGAGCTGACCAACTTGGCCAACGGTAAGGCAAGCAAGTCTGAACTCACACAGACAGCTGAGGAGTTGGCTAGTAAGATAGCGAGTGTGCAGGCATCCGGTCGAAATCTATTCTTGAATTCACTTTTCAAGCAGGATATTTCAAAAACAAGGATTTGGACTACAAGTACTTACGAAGTTACTATTGATAGCGAAAGTAAATATCTTGGTCACAACGCTTTGAAAATCGTTGGTCAAGACCCAATGGGACGAGATGGGAACAACCCTAAAATCACTTATCCAGCGCTTGGTCAATTTGGAAAAGTAATCGCTGGAAGTACGACTAATCAAGATATAACAATTACATTTTATGCCAAGGCAAATAAAAATGGAATAATGCTAAGATCTCGATTAGGCAACATTTGGTATAAAACCGGAAATGTGACATTGTCGACAGAAATTAAACGGTATGTTGTCCATATTCCCAAAAGTTGGACAAATGAATCCAAGCTGACAACAAATGAATGGTTGTTCACTTTCAACCAGGAAGGAACCGTTTGGATTTGGATGCCGAAGTTTGAAATAAGCGATGTAGATACTTCTTATTCAGAAGCTCCAGAAGATACAGACGGCCAAATCTCAGCAGTCGAATCCAACTTCAAACAGCGTGCTGATGCGCTTGACGCTGGTGTGAGAAGTCTGACTGAAGGTCTCAGAACCAAAGCGGATATCAGCTCATTAAATGTGACTGCTGAAAATATCAGGCAGTCTGTGAAGAGTCTTGAAACAGACACGCAGAACAAGCTAAATCAGAAGTTGAGTCTGGCCGAATTTGAAGTTCGTGCTGGTTCTATTCGCCAAGAAATCCTGAACGCAACCAAGGATAAGGCAGATAAGACCTTAGTTGTGGCTGAAGCTGGGAAATTGCGAGAGGAATTTTCAAACTTACGGGTTGGTGGAACTAACTTGTTAAGAGGCTCAAAAGGACCTTTTCTTCCAGATCGGAAGCCAGCTAATTTTGATAATAATGTTCTTTATGCAGGACAGACGTCTATCTACATGGAACAGGGTCAGGAATACATCATTTCGGCCAAAACGGACGGTAACTTTACGGCCCATCACGACGGGAATAAGGAGTCTGATAATGTGGTTCTTTGGATTATGGACAAAAATGTCAGAAATTATCAAATTGTATCGGACCTTAAGACAGGTACAACAGGGACGAAATTCGTTTGGGATAAGCCGACAGGTATCTATCATCTACGCGTTAACACTTATCACAAGGAAACTACCAAAAGTGTCTGGGACGTGAAGATTGAAAAAGGCACTCTAGCAACTGACTGGAGTCCAGCGGTTGAGGACACTGACGGTCTTATCACTGAAGCTAAGGCTACCTTTGAGCGAACGGCTCAGGGATTGCGAACTGATTTATCAGCTATTCAGGAATATGTCAATAAAGACGGTCAGCGACAGGAAGCCCTACAGCGTTACTCTCGAGAAGAGAGTGCGAGACAAGCGACGGCTGTACGAGAGTTGGTAACGAGTAATTATGTCGGCAAAGCGACTTACCAAGAAGATGTGAAGGGTATCAATCAGAAGATTGAAGCTGTTAAAACTAGTGCGAATAAAGAAATCGCTAGTCAAATCGCAAGCTATCGTCAATCTGTAGATGGTAAGTTCACAGATATTTCGAGTCAGATAACTACTTATAAGCAAGATGTGGGCGGTCAAATCAGTGGTCTATCAAATAGACTTACAAGCAGTGAGCAAGGAACTATTACTCAGATTTCAAATCTTTCAAATCGGGTAAACAGTAACAAACAAGGTACAGATAAGCAGATTTCAAATTTAACTACTCAGGTTTCTGCAAACAAAGCAAATGCTGAACGACAAATGGGTAGAATATCTGATCAGGTTTCTGCAAACAAAGCAAATGCTGAACGACAAATGGGTAGAATATCTGATCAGGTTTCTGCAAACAAAGCAAATGCTGATAGTCAATTTGCAAATGTAACCAATCAACTAGCACGAAAAGTAGAGACTACTGACTTCCAGCGTGTCAAAGAAACCAGCCAACTTTATGAGCGGATTATTGGGACAACTGAAGATGGTATTGCAGATAAGGTCGCTCGCATGGCTATGACCAATCAGCTGTTCCAGATTGAAGTTGGGAAGGCCTTTGCGGAACATCAGAATTTATTCTTAACCTCAACGCTCACTAAAGGATTTTTAGGGAATAATGGAATCATTAGCGTAGCGAATGCTACACAAAAGGAGGTTACATCCGATTTCATTTCAGTGGATCCAAATGAAAAAATTATCTTCCAGCACTGGGTAACTCTGCCTGAGAATGGAATGGCTTGGACCGCTTGGCAATTTTTTGATAAAAATAAAAATCCTGTTGATAACCGTAAACCAGGCTTAAATGCTTACAAAACAGCTGTAGGTAAACAACACAACATCAATCAAATCACTATACCAGCGAATGCTTATTTCGTCAGATTCTCAGCTCGTATGTACGATGATGGTTTGATAAAAGTAGAAAAGGGCTCAACTCCATCTGATTACTCAGTAGCACCAAATGATGCTCTTGAAGCTGTGAAAACCGTCCAAAGACAGTTGGATGGTTCATGGTCTGTTCAGAACATCAACAGTGCAGGAGATATCATTTCAGGAATCAACCTAGGCGCTACCGGTCACAACCGTATTACTGGTAAGTTGACTCATATCACGGGTGAAACATTAATTGATAACGCGGTTATTAAGTCAGCTATGGTTGACAAGCTGAAGACGGCCAATTTTGAATCTGGTTCCGTCACGACTACGATATTAGACGCTGAAGCGGTCACGGCTGAGAAAGTGAGATTTGATGATGCGTTTATTAGGAAAATGATTGCAAATGAAGCTTTTATTAACCAGCTGACATCTAAGCGAATTTTTGCGACAAAAGTCGAGTCAGTCATTTCTAGCTCAACTGTTTTAGAGGGTTACAAAGGTTGGATTGGTGGCTTCCAGCTCGGAACGCATGATTCAGGTTCTGGTCGTTGGCTAACTGGTCGCAATCACTTCTCGGTCGGCATGGGCGACGGTGAAGGTGGTAGTGGACAAACAGCTCTTTGGGTTAACTGGGGAGGCAATTGGAGCGAACCTGGATACTATGCATGGTTCGTGAAAAATAATGGCAAGATGTATTGTTATAACACGGCTGAATTTTGGAAAACACCAATTATTCACGGGGACCTGAAAGTTACAGGAAGAATTCGTTATGATGGTGGTGTTTGGATTTATTCTGGTGAATACGAGAAGATTGGACGAAGCAGTAAAGATTATTTTTATCTGGAAAAAGCCAGTGGTGCCAGAGATTGGTTCCCAGCTTGGAACGATACTTCTGACCGCAGACTGAAATCAAACATTCAAGAGAGTAGTGTTTCAGGGGTTGATGTTATTAATCGTTTGAAAACCTATAGTTACCGAAAAGAATTTAATAATGAGGTAGAGGATATCTCATGCGGTATCATGGCTCAAGATGTGCAGAAGTACGCTCCAGACGCTTTTCGTGAGGGTCCAGATGGGATTTACACATATAACACATTTGCACTGGTACCTTACTTAATCAAGGCCATCCAAGAATTAAATCAAAAAATAGAAAAAATGGAGAAAACAATAGCATGAATAACAACATGGACGCAGTAGTAAATCAGTTAACACTTGATTCTCTGACTAAAAAACTAGCAGTCAGCGAGAAAGAATCAGCTCAGAATGAGGCTCTTTATTTGTATGCAGCAAGCGAATTGCACACGATGAAAGAGGTTCTAGAATATGACCCAGCTCTAAAAGAGTTATTTGAAGAAGTGAAAGGAAAAATGACAAATGGCAATTAATAATTACGAACTAGCAAGCAAGCCTTATACTCGAGGCTTTGGAGATAATATCAAGACTGTAGTTGAAATTCGTTTATCAGAAGGCAATCGTTACAGTACGAACATGCGTGAACTTGCAGGAGACCGGACAAGTGAACCAGAAGATGTCTTGATTCAAGATGTATTGGATATTCTAAAAGCCGAGCTAGATCCAGGTAGTGCCATCGTTAAAACACAGGCGCAGCTTGAACAGGCTAATCAGAAGATTGCTCAAAATGAGAGTGAACATAACCGACTCTCTGCACTTACAAATAAAATTGACAAAGTAGTGCGAGTGATGGCTCAAGATTCAATCATGGGCGAAAAAATCTCTTACGGTACAACCTATAAAGAGATGGTCGAACTATTCCCACTTGCTGAAGTTGGTAAAGTTTATGAACCTGGTGCAATTTTTGTGGTGGAAGACCCAAGTCACGTTGAAATCAATGGAGAAGGTAAACGCATCCTGATTCAAACAAATCAGTCATTCACCTATCAAGGAGAAACACTTGCTCAACTTGAAGGGGCACCTTCCCAGAATGGTGTTCTAGCAATTTGGAAGTGGGATGGAACAAAAAACGACAAACAGACTCAAACATCTAATGAGTTAGAGACAAAACCTGTTCAGTAAAGGAGAATATATGAAAATCGAATTGTTTAACTTTTTTAGAAGTCTAATCCAAACAGAAGATGGCTTGGTATTGTATGCGCTGGGCTTAATTGTGATTCTAGAAATCGTAGATTTTGCATCAGGGACGTTCGCAGCAATTGCAAATCCAGAAATTGAATACAAGAGTAAGATTGGCATTAATGGCCTGATTCGAAAGATTCTAGGGGTCCTCTTGTTGATGGTATTGATTCCGATGTCTGTCTTGCTACCTGAGAAGACAGGCTTCGCATTTCTATACTCAATTTACCTCGGATATTTGCTTTTTACATTCCAGTCACTCATCGAAAATTACCGTAAGTTAAAAGGTAACGTGACCATCTTCCAACCTATCATCAAGGCATTTGAGCGCTTATCTGGTGACAAAAACGACAAGAACGAAGGAGAACAATAATGGATATTGATACAAGTAGACTAAGAACTGATTTGCCACAGGTTGGAGAGCAACCATATCGTCAGATTCATGCTCATTCAACTGGTAATCCCAACTCAACAGCTCAAAATGAAGCAGATTACCATATGCGTCGTCCTGTTGATTCAGGATTTTTTTCACACGTCGTTGGTAACGGCCGTGTGATGCAAACCTGGTACACAGACATGGGAGCATATGACGTAGGAGGTGGCTGGAACGTTGAAGGCTACGGACAAGTAGAATTGATTGAGAGCCATTCAACTAAGGAAGAGTTCATGCGCGATTACAAGCTCTATGTTGAACTACTGCGCAACCTTGCTGATGAAGCAGGGATTCCGAAAACGCTGGATTCTGACAGCTTGGCTGGAATCAAGACACATCAGTATTGTACATACAATCAACCTCGCAACTACTCAGATCATGTGGATCCATACCCTTACTTGGCAAAATGGGGCATTAGCCGTGAGCAATTCAAGAAAGACATCGAAGGTGGCTTATCTGAAGCTGGCTGGAAGCGTAATGAAACCGGCTGGTGGTGGGAAGAGTCGGATGGCTCTTATCCCACAAAACGCTGGAAGAAAATCAACAATGAGTGGTTCTACTTCGATGAACGTGGATACTGCCTAATCAACCGTTGGTTCAATGATGGCAAAGATTGGTTCTATCTTGACAAACGTGGTGCAATGGTCACAGGCTGGATGTTCCTCAACCATCGATGGTATTTCTTCAAATCAGACGGGCGCATGGCCACTGGTTGGGTGAAATACCGTGAAACCTGGTATTTTATGGAAGAAAAAGATGGTTATATGCTGTCTAAACAATTCATCAAATCGGGAGACGGCTGGTACTATTTGAAAGCAAACGGCGAACTTCACACAGATCCAGCCTTCAAAACAGAACCAGATGGTCTTATCACAGTAGTCGATAAAGAAAAAGAAGAAAAGAAATAATAGAAAGAATTTCAAAATAGATTACACTAACCGCAGGCTCAGGCTTGCGGTTTTTTTGTTTGCTCTGAATCAATAAAACATCTAACCAACCGACATCAATGTCGGTAGCAAAATAAATGATTTGCCTGAAAAATTGACTTGTTGACATCAACAAAAAGCTTTACAAAGCGCTTGGTTGCCAGTTTTGTTGACGTCAACAAAATTAGAGGCGAGTTCGATTTTGCAAAAACACGCATTTTGAACGATTAGAAATAGAAATTACAATCCTATTATTCAAAAAAATCGCTTACATGAAGAATAGAGAGAAGAATGGCAGGTCATTATTGTCAAAAATGCCATTTTGTTAATAATAGATCCTTTTTATTTTTTTATTATTGTCAAAAACGGTGTTTTGTTAAAAATAAAAACAGTGAAATTAGTCACTGATACATTTGTAAACTATTAGAATTAAATTGAAACCTTCTCAACTATACGGGCAAATATGAGTATGAAAATGAATACGGTGATGAATACGATTTAAAAAAAATGATAGCAATTAATGAAAATGATTTTAAAGAAAAATAAGTAAAAACTCAACTATTGAAAAGCGATGATAACTATTTGTAAACACAAATTCTTTATACCATAGTTCGTGACAGTTCAAGCTTTTTTTGATAAAATCATACAGTATGCCCTTGGGCACAAAGTATGAACTGGGACTGTCTTTCCCAGCTTCGGAGGTAAAAAATGTCAGATTCACCAATCAAATACCGTTTGATTAAGAAAGAAAAACACACGGGAGCTCGTCTGGGGGAAATCATCACTCCCCACGGGACCTTCCCGACACCTATGTTTATGCCAGTTGGGACTCAAGCCACTGTCAAAACTCAGTCGCCAGAGGAGTTGAAGGAGATGGGTTCGGGAATTATCCTGTCAAACACCTATCATCTCTGGCTTCGCCCTGGAGATGAACTCATCGCACGCGCAGGTGGTCTCCACAAGTTCATGAATTGGGACCAGCCTATCTTGACAGATAGTGGTGGTTTTCAGGTTTATTCTTTAGCAGATAGCCGCAATATCACAGAAGAAGGGGTAACATTTAAAAACCATCTCAATGGTTCCAAGATGTTCTTGTCCCCAGAGAAGGCCATCTCTATTCAGAACAATCTGGGCTCAGACATCATGATGTCCTTTGACGAATGTCCCCAGTTTTATCAACCTTATGACTACGTTAAGAAATCAATTGAACGTACCAGCCGTTGGGCTGAACGAGGTTTGAAGGCTCATCGTCGTCCGCATGACCAAGGATTGTTTGGGATTGTTCAGGGAGCAGGATTTGAAGACCTTCGTCGCCAATCAGCTCATGACCTTGTCAGCATGGACTTCCCAGGCTACTCTATCGGTGGTTTGGCGGTGGGAGAAACCCACGAAGAGATGAATGCGGTCTTGGACTTCACAACCCAACTGCTACCTGAAAATAAACCTCGCTATTTGATGGGGGTGGGAGCGCCAGATAGCTTGATTGATGGAGTGATTCGTGGTGTAGATATGTTTGACTGTGTCTTGCCGACTCGTATCGCTCGTAATGGTACTTGTATGACCAGTCAGGGACGTTTGGTTGTCAAAAATGCCCAGTTTGCTGAGGACTTTACACCACTGGATCCTGAATGTGATTGCTACACATGTAAGAACTATACACGCGCCTACCTTCGTCACCTCCTCAAGGCTGATGAAACCTTTGGTATTCGCTTGACTAGCTACCACAATCTTTACTTCTTGCTTAACTTGATGAAGCAAGTGCGACAAGCCATCATGGATGACAATCTCTTAGAATTCCGTGAGTATTTTGTTGAAAAATATGGCTATAATAAGTCAGGACGTAATTTCTAAAACGGAATAGATATAAGCTAAAAATCCTAAGTTTTCTCTTAGGATTTTTCTTCTTTTTTTGATAGAATAAAGTGTACAATGAAAGGGAGAATAAACTCGTATGCGCATTAAATGGTTTTCCTTGATTAGGATTACAGGTTTACTTTTTGTACTCTTGTATCACTTCTTTCAGACCATCTTTCCTGGAGGATTTTTCGGGGTAGATGTCTTTTTCACATTTTCAGGTTTCCTGATTACAGCTCTACTCATCGAAGAATTTTCTAAAAATCATGAAATTGATTTGGTTGGATTTTTTAGGAGACGCTTTTATCGTATCGTGCCACCTGTGGTTTTGATGGTCTTGGTAACCATGCCCTTTACCTTTCTAGTTCGCCAAGATTATGTGGCTGGAATTGGGGGTCAGATTGCGGGTGTTTTAGGCTTTATGACCAACTTCTATGAACTCCTAACAGGTGGGAGTTATGAATCTCAGTTTATTCCCCATTTGTTTGTTCATAATTGGAGTTTGGCAGTTGAGGTTCACTACTATATTCTATGGGGATTGGCAGTTTGGTTCTTATCCAAACAGGCTAAATCCAATGGTCAGTTGAAGGGGATGGTTTTTCTCTTATCAGCTGCTGCCTTTTTAATTAGCTTCTTCTCCATGTTTATTGGTAGTTTTCTAGTGACCTCTTATTCCTCTGTTTATTTCTCCAGTTTAACTCATGTCTATCCATTCTTTTTGGGAAGTGTGTTAGCAACTATCGTAGGCGTTCGTCAGACGACTTCCCTAGTTAAGCAGTTGGATAAAATCTGGGATTTACGAAAGACCCTGTTGATTTTTGCAGGAGGTTTTGGCTTCTTACTCATTTTGACCTTCTTTGTCAAATTTACCTATCTCTTTGCTTATCTTATGGGCTTCTTGCTTGCCAGTCTTGCAGCCCTTGCTATGATTCTGGTGGCGCGTGTCTTACATGAAAAGACTCCTAACATGCAGGAGCCAAAGATTATCAGCTTTTTAGCAGATACTAGCTATGCAGTTTATCTCTTCCATTGGCCTTTTTATATCATTTTCTCACAGTTGACCTCAAATCTTTTTGCTGTGTTACTGACTTTGATTTGTTCTTATGGATTTGCCAGTCTTTCATTTTATGTATTGGAACCTTGGATTGCAGGCAAGAACACACCTGTTTTACAAACTCTTCGTCCCCTGCCTTATATTCACGCAATTCTTGCAACAAGTACAGGAATCTTAGCCTTCATTGTCTTCTTAGTGACTTTGTTGGCACCACAAGTGGGAGCTTTTGAGACAGATTTGACTGTCAATGGTTTGAAGCAAGCTGCAACAAATATTAGCCAAACCAAGGTGATGACAGAACGGGCAGATGCAAATAGTTTGGGGATTGCTGATGGCACTATGTTAATTGGTGACTCGGTGGCTTTAAGGGCAAATACAGCCCTGCAGACAGCCCTTCCTGGAGCACAAATTAACGCGCAGGTCAGCAGAACAACCAAGACTGCCAATGAAATCATGCTAAACAATAGCCAGAATAAATTTTTACCTAAGATGGTGGTCATTGCGACTGGGGTAAATAATCCTGAAAATTACAAGGAAGACTGGGACAGCATCGTGAAAAATCTTCCTAAGGGCCATCATATGGTTTTGGTGACTCCTTATGAGGGGGATAAGACAAAAGAGACCTATGCCATCGTTGAGAAGGCTGCTGCCTATATGAGAGAATTGGCAGAGAAGACTCCTTACATCACGATAGCAGATTGGAATCAAGTTGCGAAAGAGCATCCAGAAATCTGGGCAGGTACAGACCAAGTCCATTTCGGAAGTGACACTAGTACTATTGAAGCAGGAGCAAAATTGTATGCAGATACGATTGCTACAGCCTTGGAAACAGCTCAAGACAAGCCAGTCAAATCAAAATAACTTGCATTAAAAAGAGAAGAGTTGGAGAAATCCAGCTCTTTTAAAATATCTCCAGAAAATAGGTCTATACCATTTACAAATAAAAAAGAAAGGTTTATAATGTAATTGACATAATAAATATCAAAAGTAATCTTTTAAGGAGGTCATTATTATGCCTAATTACGTTAAAGCGGATCAGTTTTTCTATCCATTTGGCATTCGTCGCGGTGGGTACTTAGAACTTGTTGATGGCAAATTTGGGAAACATGTGGATCAAATTCCTGAAGGAGCAGAGGTTCTTGACTATACTGGTTATAGCATTGCACCAGGTCTTGTGGATACTCATATTCATGGATATGCAGGTGTAGATGTCATGGACAACAACATTGAAGGTACATTGCATACTATGAGTGAAGGACTACTTAGTACCGGTGTTACCAGTTTCTTGCCCACAACTTTAACAGCCACTTATGAGCAATTGCTTGCAGTCACTGAAAATCTTGGGAACCATTATAAAGAAGCAACAGGTGCTAAGATTCGTGGGATTTATTATGAAGGTCCATATTTCACAGAAACTTTTAAGGGGGCACAAAATCCAACTTATATGAGAGACCCGGGTGTTGAGGAGTTTCATTCTTGGCAAGATGCTGCAAAAGGGATGCTAAATAAAATCGCTATTGCACCAGAACGTGATGGGGTGGAAGATTTTGTACGTACTATTACAGGTGAAGGTGTGACAGTTGCACTTGGACACTCAGATGCGACATTTGAACAAGCTAAGAAGGCAGTTGATGCTGGAGCTAGTGTATGGGTACATGCCTATAATGGGATGCGTGGTTTAACACACCGCGAACTAGGTATGGTAGGAGCTATGTATGAGCTCCCACATACTTACGCAGAATTGATTTGTGATGGTTATCACGTAGATCCAAAAGCTTGTGAGATTTTACTTAAGCAAAAGGGGACAGAAAACATCGCTCTTATTACGGACTGTATGACAGCTGGTGGGCTTGAAGACGGTGACTATATGTTGGGAGAATTCCCTGTTGTAGTAGCAAATGGAACTGCACGTCTCAAATCTACTGGTAATTTGGCAGGTTCTATCCTCAAACTTAAAGATGGTATGAGAAATGTAGTCGAGTGGGGTATTGCAAATCCACACGAAGCGGTCATGATGGCTAGCCTTAACCCAGCAAAATCTGTTAATATTGATGATGTCTGTGGACAAATTCGTGAAGGATATGATGCAGACTTTATCGTATTAGATAAAGATTTGGAATTGGTAGCAACCTACCTAGACGGTGTGAAACGTTATCAAGCATAAGAGATAAAGCAGAAGTTAGAGACTAGCTTCTGCTTTTTTATCTACATTGCTTTACCGGTAAATAAAAAAGTTAAAAAAATCACAAAAAATCTTGAGCAAACAAATGAAAAGGTTTACAATTATATTATAAATAGTACAAATAAAAAAACGGAGGAGTGCTTTATGAAAGCCTATACTTATGTTAAACCAGGCCTTGCTTCTTTTGTTGATGTAGACAAACCAGTGATTCGCAAGCCAACAGACGCTATTGTGCGTATCGTAAAAACCACTATTTGTGGAACAGACCTCCATATTATCAAAGGGGATGTCCCTGCTTGCCAAAGTGGTACCATTCTTGGTCACGAAGGGATTGGGATTGTTGAAGAAGTTGGAGAAGGAGTTTCTAACTTCAAAAAAGGCGACAAGGTCTTGATTTCTTGTGTCTGTGCCTGTGGAAAATGCTACTACTGTAAAAAAGGAATCTATGCCCACTGTGAAGACGAAGGGGGCTGGATTTTCGGTCACTTGATTGATGGTATGCAGGCTGAATATTTACGTGTCCCTCATGCAGATAACACTCTTTACCACACTCCAGAAAACTTGTCAGATGAAGCCTTGGTTATGCTATCAGACATTCTACCTACTGGATATGAAATTGGTGTCTTGAAAGGGAAAGTAGAACCTGGTTGCAGCGTAGCCATTATTGGTTCAGGTCCAGTTGGATTGGCTGCTCTTTTGACAGCCCAATTCTACTCACCAGCCAAATTGATTATGGTGGACTTAGACGATAACCGCTTGGAAACTGCTGTATCATTTGGTGCGACTCATAAGGTTAATTCTTCAGACCCTGAAAAAGCGATTAAAGAAATTTATGATTTGACAGATGGTCGTGGTGTAGATATTGCTATCGAAGCTGTTGGTATTCCTGCAACATTTGATTTCTGTCAAAAGATTATCGGTATAGACGGAACAGTTGCCAACTGTGGTGTACATGGTAAACCAGTCGAATTCGATTTGGACAAACTTTGGATTCGCAACATCAATGTAACAACTGGTTTGGTATCTACAAATACAACTCCACAATTGTTGAAAGCACTTGAAAGTCATAAGATTGAACCAGAAAAATTGGTAACTCACTATTTCAAACTCAGTGAAATTGAAAAAGCCTATGAAGTCTTCAGTAAGGCAGCAGACCACCATGCCATTAAGGTCATCATCGAAAACGATATTTCAGAAGCTTAAGTAGTAAAAACATTTTGGAACATAAGCAAATAGAAATTCAGTCATCATAGGATGGCTGGATTTTTTATCTGAAAAATAAGAAATGAGCATATTTCTTTCCTTGTCTAGCGGAATTAGTTATAATATACGGTACAAAGGAATGAATGAATATGTATCGTGTTATAGAAATGTACGGAGATTTTGAACCCTGGTGGTTCTTAGAAGGTTGGGAAGAAGATATTGTAGCAAGTAGAAAATTTGACCAGTATTATGATGCTCTCAAATACTATAAAACTTGCTGGTTTAGATTGGAGCAAGAATCCCCTCTCTATAAAAGTAGAAGTGACTTGATGACCATTTTTTGGGATCCGGAAGACCAACGCTGGTGTGATGAATGTGACGAGTATTTACAACAATACCATTCTCTGGCTCTTTTGCAGGACGAGCAGGTTATTCCAGATGAAAAACTACGCCCAGGCTATGAAAAACAAACAGGTAAGGAAAGGCACCGTTCTTGTCGTATGAAATTAAAATAGAGAAAAAGTAACTTTTTTGGAGTTGCTTTTTTTATTTTTCCAACTCTTTGCGAATAGTATAGGTGAGGAGGTAAGTATGGTTCAAGAAATTGCACAAGAAATCATTCGTTCAGCTCGGAAAAAAGGGGCGCAAGACATTTATTTTGTCCCTAAGTTAGATGCCTATGAGCTTCATATGAGGGTCGGAGACGAGCGCTGTAAAATCGGTTCTTATGATTTTGAAAAATTTGCGGCCGTCATCAGTCACTTTAAGTTTGTGGCGGGTATGAATGTGGGGGAAAAGCGACGTAGTCAACTTGGTTCCTGTGATTATGAATATGACCAGAAGATGGCGTCCCTACGTTTATCTACCGTAGGCGATTATAGAGGGCATGAGAGTTTAGTCATTCGCTTGTTGCATGATGAGGAGCAAGATTTGCATTTTTGGTTTCAGGATATTGACGAATTGGGTAAGCAGTACAGGCAACGGGGACTTTATCTCTTTGCTGGTCCAGTCGGAAGTGGCAAGACAACCTTGATGCACGAATTGGCTAAATCTCTCTTTAAAGGACAGCAAGTTATGTCCATTGAAGATCCAGTTGAGATCAAGCAGGACAACATGCTCCAGTTGCAGTTGAATGAAGCGATTGGGCTTACCTATGAAAATCTAATCAAACTTTCCTTGCGCCATCGACCAGATCTCTTGATTATCGGAGAAATTAGGGACAGCGAAACGGCGCGTGCAGTGGTCAGAGCTAGTTTGACAGGTGCGACAGTCTTTTCAACCATTCACGCCAAGAGTATTCGAGGTGTTTATGAGCGCCTGTTGGAGTTGGGTGTGAGTGAGGAGGAATTGGCAGTCGTTCTGCAGGGAGTCTGCTACCAGAGATTAATCGGGGGAGGAGGAATCGTTGACTTTGCAAACAAAGACTATCAAGAACACCAGCCAACTAGCTGGAATGAACAGATTGACCAGCTTCTTAAAGATGGACATATCACAAGTCTTCAGGCTGAAACGGAAAAAATTAGCTACAGCTAAGCAAAAAAATATCATTACTTTGTTTAACAATCTCTTTTCCAGCGGTTTTCATCTGGTGGAGACCATCTCCTTTTTAGATAGGAGTGCCTTGTTGGACAAGCAGTGTGTGACTCAGATGCGCACGGGCTTGTCTCAGGGCAAATCATTCTCAGAAATGATGGAAAGTTTGGGATTTTCAAGTGCCATTGTCACTCAGTTATCCCTAGCGGAAGTCCATGGAAATCTCCACCTGAGTTTGGGAAAGATAGAAGAATATCTGGACAATCTGGCCAAGGTCAAGAAAAAACTAATTGAAGTAGCGACCTATCCCTTGATTTTGCTGGGATTTCTTCTCTTAATTATGCTGGGACTACGGAACTACCTACTACCACAACTGGATAGTAGTAATATTGCCACTCAGATTATCGGTAATCTGCCACAAATCTTTCTAGGAATGGTAGGATTTGTTTCAGTAGGTGTCCTTTTAGCACTAACTTTTTATAAAAGAAGCTCTAAGATGCGTATCTTTTCTATCCTAGCACGCATTCCTTTTCTTGGAATCTTTGTGCAGACTTATCTGACAGCTTATTATGCGCGTGAATGGGGGAATATGATTTCGCAGGGGATGGAGTTGACGCAGATTTTTCAAATGATGCAGGAACAAGGTTCCCAGTTCTTTAAAGAAATCGGTCAAGATTTAGCTCAATCCCTACAAAATGGTCAGGAATTTTCTCAGACGATAGGAACCTATCCTTTCTTTAAGAAGGAGTTGAGTCTCATCATCGAGTATGGGGAAGTCAAGTCTAAGCTGGGTAGTGAGTTGGAAATCTATGCTGAAAAAACTTGGGAAGCCTTTTTTACACGAATCAACCGCACCATGAATTTGGTGCAGCCACTGGCTTTTATCTTTGTGGCACTGATTATCGTTTTACTTTATGCGGCAATGCTCATGCCCATGTATCAAAATATGGAGGTAAATTTTTAACATGAAAAAAATGATGACATTCTTGAAAAAAGCTAAGGTTAAAGCTTTCACACTTGTGGAAATGTTGGTGGTCTTGCTCATCATCAGCGTGCTTCTCTTGCTCTTTGTGCCTAATTTGACCAAGCAAAAAGAGGCAGTCAATGACAAAGGAAAAGCTGCTGTTGTTAAGGTGGTGGAAAGCCAGGCAGAACTTTATAGCTTGGATAAAAATGAAGATGCTAGCCTAAGCAAGTTACAAGCAGATGGGCGTATTACTCCTGAACAGGCTAAAGCCTATAATGAATACTATACTAAAAACGGAGGAGCAAATCGTAAAGTCAATGATTAAGGCCTTTACCATGCTGGAAAGTCTATTGGTTTTGGGTCTTGTGAGTATCCTTGCCTTGGGTTTGTCTGGCTCTGTTCAGTCCACTTTTGCAGCGGTAGAGGAGCAGATTTTCTTTATGGAGTTTGAAGAACTTTATCGGGAAACCCAAAAACGCAGTGTAGCTAGTCAGCAAAAGACTAGTCTGAACTTAGATGGGCAGACGATCAGTAATGGCAGTCAAAAGTTGATAGTCCCCAAAGGGATTCAGGCACCATCAGACCAAAGTATTACATTTGACCGAGCTGGGGGCAATTCGTCTCTGGCTAAGGTTGAATTTCAGACCAGTAAAGGAGCGATTCGTTATCAATTATATCTAGGAAATGGAAAAATTAAACGCATTAAGGAAACAAAAAATTAGGGCAGTGATTTTACTGGAAGCAGTAGTTGCTTTAGCTATCTTTGCTAGCATCGCGACCCTCCTTTTGGGACAAATTCAAAAGAATAGGCAAGAAGAAGCAAAAATCTTGCAGAAAGAAGAAGTTGTGCGTGTAGCTAAGATGGCTCTGCAGACAGGTCAAAATCAGGTAAAGATAAATGGAGTTGAGATTCAGGTGTTTTCTAGTGAAAAGGGATTGGAGGTCTACCATGGTTCAGAACAGTTGTTGGCAATCAAAGAGCCATAAGGTCAAGGCTTTTACTTTGTTGGAATCCCTGATTGCCCTCATTGTCATCAGTGGAAGCTTACTTCTCTTTCAAGTCATGAGTCAGCTCCTTATTTCAGAAGTTCGCTACCAGCAACAAAGCGAGCAAAAGGAGTGGCTCCTGTTTGTGGACCAGTTGGAGGCAGAATTAGACCGTTCGCAGTTTGAAAAAGTGGAGGGCAATCGCCTCTATATGAAGCAGGATGGCAAGGAAATTGCGATAGGCAAGTCTAAATCGGACGATTTTCGGAAAACCGATGCCAGTGGACGAGGTTATCAGCCTATGGTTTATGGCCTCAAATCCGCACAGATTACAGAGGACAATCAACTGGTGCGCTTTCGTTTCCAGTTCCAAAAAGGCTTAGAAAGGGAGTTCATTTATCGTGTGGAAAAAGAAAAAAGTTAAGGCAGGTGTTCTCCTCTATGCAGTCACCATGGCAGCCATCTTTAGTCTTTTGTTACAATTTTACTTGAACCGACAAGTCGCCCACCATCGAGACTATGCTTTAAATAAAGAAAAGCTGATTGCTTTTGCCATGGCTAAACGAACCAAGGATAAAGCCGAGCAAGAAAGTGGGGAACAGGCCTTTAATCTGGGGCAGGTGAGCTATCAAAATAAGAAAACAAGCTTAGTGACGAGGGTTCGTACGCCTAAGAGCCAATATGAGTTTCTGTTTCCCTCAGTCAAAATCAAAGAAGAGAAAACAGAGAAAAAGGAAAAGGTAGCGATCGATCCAAGCGAAAAAGTGGAGAAGAAAAAATCAGAAAAGAAGCCTGAAAAGAAAGAGAATTCCTAGCCAACCAAGCTACTTTGTGCTAAACTAAAAATATGAAACATGATTTTAACCACAAAGCAGAAACTTTCGATTCCCCTAAAAATATCTTCCTTGCAAACTTGGTTTGTCAAGCAGTCGAGAAACAGATTGATCTTCTATCAGACAAAGAAATTTTGGATTTTGGTGGAGGGACGGGTCTGTTAACCTTGCCCCTAGCCAAGCAGGCCAAGTCTGTAACATTGGTGGATATTTCGGAGAAAATGCTGGAGCAAGCTCGTTTGAAAGCGGAGCAGCAAGACATCAATAATATCCAGTTTTTGGAGCAAGATTTACTGAAAAATCCCTTGGAGAAAGAGTTTGATTGCATTGTCGTTAGTCGGGTTCTTCACCATATGCCTGATTTGGATGCGGCTCTCTCACTGTTTCATCAACATTTGAAGGAAGATGGACAACTCCTACTTGCTGATTTTACAAAGACAGAAGCTAACCATCATGGATTTGATTTAGCTGAACTGGAAAACAAGCTAGCCCAGTTTGGTTTTTCGAGCATTGACAGTCAGATTCTTTACAGTGCTGAAGACCTGTTTCAAGGAAATTACTCAGAGCTCTTTTTAACAGTAGCCCAAAAATCACTCGCCTAGTCAGGGAGTGATTTTTCTATAAGGATGGAAAAAAGAAGGGAAATTTGATAAGATAGGAATATGGATTTTGAAAAAATTGAACAAGCTTATACGTATTTACTAGAGAATGTCCAAGTCATCCAAAGTGATTTGGCGACCAACTTTTATGACGCCCTGGTGGAGCAAAATAGCATCTATCTGGATGGTGAAACTGAGCTAGAGCAGGTCAAAGAGAACAATCAAGCTCTTAAACGTTTAGCGCTACGCAAAGAAGAATGGCTCAAGACCTACCAGTTTCTCTTGATGAAGGCTGGGCAGACAGAGCCCCTACAGGCCAATCACCAGTTTACGCCAGATGCCATTGCTTTGCTTTTGGTGTTTATTGTGGAAGAGTTGTTTAAAGAGGAGGAAATTACTATACTCGAAATGGGTTCTGGGATGGGGATTCTGGGTGCTACTTTCTTGACCTCGCTTGATAAAAAGGTAGATTATTTGGGAATGGAAGTGGATGATTTGCTGATTGATTTGGCAGCAAGCATAGCAGATGTGATTGGTTTGCAGGCTGGCTTTGTCCAAGGAGATGCCGTTCGTCCACAAATGCTCAAAGAAAGCGATGTGGTCATCAGCGACTTGCCTGTCGGCTATTATCCTGATGATGCCGTTGCGTCGCGTCATCAAGTTGCTTCTAGCCAAGAACATACTTACGCCCATCACTTGCTCATGGAACAAGGACTTAAGTACCTCAAATCAGATGGCTACGCTATTTTTCTCGCTCCGAGTGATTTGTTGACCAGTCCTCAAAGTGATTTGTTGAAAGGCTGGTTGAAAGAGGAGGCAAATCTGACTGCCATGATTAGTTTGCCTGAAAATCTCTTTGCTAATGCTAAACAATCCAAGACGATTTTTATCTTACAGAAGAAAAGTGAAATAGCAGTAGAACCCTTTGTTTATCCACTTGCTAGCTTGCAAGATGCAAGTGTTTTAATGAAATTTAAAGAAAATTTTCAAAAATGGACTCAAGGTACTGAAATATAAAATAGATTTTGTTATAATAGATGAAAACGCTTAAAAGAGGAGTCTTGTTATGACAAAAACAATTGCAATCAATGCGGGAAGTTCAAGTTTGAAATGGCAATTATACTTAATGCCAGAAGAAAAAGTATTGGCGAAAGGTTTGATTGAACGTATCGGTTTGAAAGATTCAATTTCAACTGTAAAATTTGATGGTCGTTCTGAGCAACAAATTTTGGATATCGAAAATCATACACAAGCTGTTAAAATCTTATTGGATGACTTGATTCGTTTCGATATTATCAAGGCTTATGATGAGATTACAGGTGTTGGACACCGTGTTGTTGCAGGTGGAGAATATTTCAAAGAATCAACAGTCGTTGAGGGAGATGTTTTAGAAAAAGTTGAAGAGTTGAGCTTGTTGGCTCCTCTCCACAATCCAGCCAATGCAGCAGGTGTTCGTGCCTTCAAGGAATTGTTGCCAGACATTACGAGTGTAGTTGTTTTTGATACTTCATTCCACACAACTATGCCAGAGAAAGCTTATCGCTACCCTCTACCAACAAAATATTACACAGAAAACAAGGTTCGTAAATACGGTGCCCACGGAACAAGCCACCAGTTTGTAGCAGGAGAAGCTGCAAAACTCTTGGGACGTCCATTAGAAGACTTGAAGTTGATTACTTGCCACATCGGTAATGGTGCTTCTATTACAGCTGTTAAGGGTGGCCAATCTGTCGATACATCAATGGGCTTCACTCCACTTGGTGGTGTGATGATGGGTACTCGTACAGGAGATATTGACCCAGCTATTATTCCTTATTTAATGCAATATACAGAGGACTTTAACACGCCTGAAGACATTAGTCGCGTCCTTAATCGTGAATCAGGGCTTATGGGTGTCTCAGGTAAATCTAGTGATATGCGTGATGTGATTGCTGCGAAAGAAGCAGGAGATCATGATGCTACCTTGGCCTATGAAATCTATATTGATCGTATCCAAAAACATATCGGTCAATACCTCGCAGTCCTAAACGGAGCAGATGCTATTATCTTTACAGCGGGTGTAGGAGAAAATGCAACCGATGTACGTGAAGATGTTATCTCAGGTATCTCTTGGTTTGGCTGTGATGTAGATCCAGAGAAAAATGTCTTTGGTGTGACTGGAGATATCTCTACCTCTGCAGCTAAGGTCCGTGTACTTGTTATTCCAACTGATGAAGAATTAGTAATTGCCCGTGACGTTGAACGCTTGAAAAAATAAGTAAAACTAGAAAAAATATTTAGGACAAGGAGTTGGGAAAGAGATTTTCCGGCTCCTTTTTCTGATGAAATTGTCCAAAACCTTGCTATGATTGGCTTTTTTGAAAAATATGGTATAATAGTAGTAATTTAATAGATGGAGTTGAGTTTTGAAGAAAAACTTTCGTGTAAAAAGAGAGAAAGATTTTAAGGCGATTTTCAAGGAGGGGACAAGTTTTGCCAATCGCAAGTTTGTTGTCTACCAACTAGAAAATCAGAAAAATCATTTTCGAGTAGGTCTATCAGTTAGCAAAAAACTGGGGAATGCCGTCACTAGAAATCAAATTAAGCGACGGATTCGGCATATTATCCAGAATGCAAAAGGGAGTCTGGTAGAAGATGTCGATTTTGTTGTCATTGCTCGAAAAGGGGTCGAAACCTTGGGATACGCAGAGATGGAGAAAAATCTACTCCACGTATTAAAATTATCAAATATTTACCAGGAAGGAAATGGGAGTGAAAAAGAAACTACAGTTGACTAGTTTGCTAGGACTGTCTCTATTGATCATGACAGCCTGTGCGACTAATGGGACAACTAGCGATATTACAGCCGATTCGGCTGATTTTTGGAGTAAATTTGTTTACTTCTTTGCGGAAATCATTCGCTTTTTATCGTTTGATATCAGTATCGGAGTGGGGATTATCCTCTTTACGGTCTTGATTCGTACAGTTCTCTTGCCAGTCTTCCAAGTGCAAATGGTAGCTTCTAGAAAAATGCAAGAAGCTCAACCACGCATTAAGGCGCTTCGAGAACAATATCCAGGTCGAGATATGGAAAGTAGAACCAAGCTAGAGCAAGAAATGCGTAAAGTCTTTAAAGAAATGGGTGTCAGACATTCAGATTCTCTTTGGCCGATTTTGATTCAGATGCCGGTTATCTTGGCCTTGTTCCAAGCTCTATCAAGAGTTGACTTTTTAAAGACAGGTCATTTCTTATGGATTAACCTTGGTGGTGTGGATACAACCCTTGTTCTCCCGATTTTAGCAGCAGTATTTACCTTTTTAAGTACTTGGTTGTCTAATAAAGCCTTGTCTGAGCGTAATGGAGCTACGACTGCGATGATGTACGGGATTCCAGTCTTGATTTTTATCTTTGGGGTTTATGCTCCAAGCGGAGTTGCTCTCTACTGGGCAGTGTCCAATGCTTATCAAGTCTTGCAAACCTATTTCTTGAACAATCCATTCAAGATTATTGCAGAGCGCGAGGCAGTAGTTCAGGCACAGAAAGATTTGGAAAATAGAAAAAGAAAAGCCAAGAAAAAGGCTCAGAAAACGAAATAATAAGGAGGAATCTGGTAATGGTAGTATTTACAGGTTCAACTGTTGAAGAAGCAATCCAGAAAGGATTGAAAGAATTAGATATTCCAAGAATGAAGGCTCATATCAAAGTCATTTCTCGCGAGAAAAAAGGATTTCTTGGTTTATTTGGTAAAAAACCAGCCCAAGTGGATATCGATGCTATTAGTGAAACGACAGTTGTAAAAGCAAACCAACAAGCTGTAAAGGGAGTTCCGAAGCAAATTAATGATTTGAATGAGCCTGTTAAAACAGTCAGTGAAGCAACGGTTGATTTGGGTCATGTTGTAGAGGCAATTAAAAAGATTGAGGAAGAAGGCCAAGGTATTTCTGATGAAGTCAAGGCTGAAATCTTGAAAAATGAAAAACATGCTAATACCATTTTAGAAGAAACTGGTCACATTGAGATTTTAAATGAATTACAACTTGAAGAAACTGCTCTCGAAGGAGAAGTAGAAACGCCTATTATTGAAAGCCAAACTGAGCAAACTGAAAGTCAAGAACTAGAAGAATTGGGCTTGAAGGTTGAACCGAGCTTCGATATTGAACAAGTAGCTACGGAAGTAACGACTTATGTTCAAACAATTATTGATGACATGGATGTTGAAGCCACACTTTCAAATGATTATAACCGTCGTAGCATCAATTTACAAATTGATACAAATGAGCCAGGGCGTATTATCGGTTATCATGGTAAAGTCTTGAAGGCCTTGCAACTGTTGGCTCAAAATTATCTTTACAACCGCTATTCAAGAACCTTCTACATTACAATCAATGTCAATGATTATGTCGAACACCGTGCAGAAGTCTTGCAGACCTATGCGCAAAAATTGGCGACTCGTGTTTTAGAAGAAGGACGCAGTCATCAGACAGATCCAATGTCGAATAGCGAACGCAAGATTATCCATCGTATTATTTCACGTATGGATGGTGTGACCAGTTACTCTGAAGGTGACGAGCCC
The DNA here is from genome assembly GCF_041432315.1 of Streptococcus sp. 27098_8_76. Lineage (GTDB taxonomy): Bacteria > Bacillota > Bacilli > Lactobacillales > Streptococcaceae > Streptococcus. The sequence goes on from NZ_JAPVZI010000011.1 coordinate 57,205, forward strand.
AATCGCTATGTCGTTGTAGATACAGAATAAGTAAAATCAGGGTCCTCCTGATTTTTTGCTAGTTAGAAGAGGTTAAGCGTATGTTTAATAAGATAAGAGACTATCTAGACTTTGCAGGTTTGCAGTACCGTAATCCAGATAAAGCTGGGGAAGAACGAGAGAAAATGCTGGAATTCCGTCATAAAGGCCAAGAGGCTCGAAAGGCTTTTACAGAACTGACTAAAGCATTTCAAACCAGTCATCCAGAATGGCAACTCCAACAGACTAGCCAGTGGATGAACCAAGCGCAGCGCTTGCGACCACACTTCTGGGCTTATATACAGCGTGAGGGGAAAGTGACAGAACCTATGTTGGCTCTTCGTTTGTATGGAGTACCCTCTGATTTTGGTGTCTCACTAGAAGTTAGTTTTATTGAGCGCAAGAAAGATGAGCAAACTTTGGAGAAACAAACCAAGGTATTAGAAGTTCCAGTTGTAGAAGGAATTTATTATCTAGCCTACTCTGATGGCCAAAGTCAATGGTGGGAGGCGAACGAAGAAAATCGTCAGGTCTTAGTCGAGAAGGTAGGCAGCCAAGAAATCCGAAAAGTGTTAGTTAAGGCAGATGTTTCTGTGACAGAAAATTCATCTGAAGAAGATATCGTGGAAAATTTACTGAAATCTTATGATAAAATTCTTCCATTTTATCTAGCTACGAGAAATTAAGCTAATCATTAAAATATCATAAATCATACAGTCCAAGAGTGAACAGTCCGCTGTGTAATTCTTGGTCTTTTTGTTTACGCTTTCAAAGTATATAATAAACCTACAAAAACAATTCAAAAGGAGAACAATTATGGAAGTCATTTCAAGTGTTCTAAATTGGTTTTCTAGCAATATTTTGCAGAATCCCGCATTTTTCGTAGGTTTATTGGTGTTGGTAGGATACGCACTTTTGAAAAAACCTGCCCATGACGTTTTCTCAGGGTTTGTTAAAGCAACAGTAGGGTATATGTTGCTCAACGTGGGTGCGGGTGGTTTGGTTACAACCTTCCGTCCGATCTTAGCAGCCCTTAACTACAAATTCCAAATTGGTGCAGCGGTTATCGACCCTTACTTTGGACTTGCTGCAGCAAACAACAAAATTGCAGCAGAGTTTCCAGATTTTGTTGGAACTGCAACTACAGCTCTATTGATTGGTTTCGGAATAAATATCTTGCTCGTAGCTCTTCGCAAGATTACGAAGGTAAGAACCCTCTTTATTACTGGTCACATCATGGTACAACAAGCTGCAACAGTATCTCTTATGGTTCTATTCTTAGTACCACAATTGCGCAATGCTTACGGTACAGCAGCGATTGGTATCATCTGTGGACTTTACTGGGCAGTTAGTTCAAATATGACTGTTGAGGCAACTCAACGCTTGACTGGTGGTGGCGGATTTGCGATTGGTCACCAACAGCAATTTGCAATCTGGTTTGTAGATAAAGTAGCAGGACGCTTTGGTAAGAAAGAAGAAAGTTTAGACAATCTTAAATTACCTAAGTTCCTCTCAATCTTCCACGATACAGTTGTTGCATCTGCTACCTTGATGCTCGTATTCTTCGGAGCCATTCTTTTAATCTTGGGTCCAGACATTATGTCTAATAAAGAAGTCATCACTTCAGGAACTCTATTCAATCCTGCTAAACAAGATTTCTTTATGTACACTATCCAAACAGCCTTTACCTTCTCAGTTTACTTGTTCGTTTTGATGCAAGGTGTCCGCATGTTCGTATCTGAGTTGACAAACGCCTTCCAAGGTATTTCAAACAAATTGTTGCCAGGTTCATTCCCAGCGGTGGACGTTGCAGCTTCTTATGGATTTGGTTCTCCAAACGCTGTCTTGTCAGGATTTGCCTTTGGTTTGATTGGTCAATTGATCACAATTGTCTTGCTCATCGTCTTTAAAAATCCGATTCTTATTATTACAGGATTTGTACCAGTGTTCTTTGACAATGCAGCCATTGCGGTCTACGCTGATAAACGCGGCGGATGGAAAGCGGCTGTTATCCTATCATTCATCTCAGGTGTTCTCCAAGTTGCTTTAGGAGCTCTCTGTGTAGCTCTTCTTGATTTAGCATCTTATGGTGGTTACCATGGAAATATCGACTTTGAATTCCCATGGCTTGGATTTGGATATATCTTCAAATACCTTGGTATTGTTGGTTATGTACTTGTGTGTCTCTTCTTGCTTGTTATTCCTCAACTTCAATTTGCCAAAGCAAAAGATAAAGAGAAATATTACAACGGTGAAGTTCAAGAAGAAGCTTAGTATCTAGAAAAAGGAGAAATAAAATGGTTAAAGTATTAGCAGCGTGCGGAAATGGAATGGGTTCATCAATGGTTATCAAGATGAAGGTCGAAAATGCTCTCCGTAAGCTTAATCAAACAGATTTTACAGTCAATTCATGCAGTGTCGGTGAAGCTAAAGGTTTAGCAGCAGGATATGACATCGTAATCGCTTCTCTTCATTTGATTCAAGAATTGGAAGGGCGAACTAATGGGAAGTTAATTGGGCTTGACAACTTGATGGATGATAAAGAAATCACTGAAAAACTCAGTCAAGCACTACAGTAAAAGGTTGGAGGGGGTTGGACAGAAACTGAGAGTTATCGTTTCTGTCCTTCTCCCTCTTTAAATAAAGGAGGCAGATATGAATTTAAAACAAGCTTTAATTGACAATGACTCGATCCGACTAGGTTTAGAGGCTCACGATTGGAAAGAAGCAGTCAAGGTAGCAGTAGATCCCTTGATTGAAAGTGGGGCAATTTTGCCAGAGTATTACGATGCTATCATTGAATCGACTGAAGAGTATGGCCCTTACTATATCTTGATGCCAGGTATGGCTATGCCCCACGCTAGACCTGAAGCGGGTGTGCAAAGTGATGCCTTTTCATTGATTACCTTACAAAATCCTGTTGTATTTTCAGATGGGAAAGAGGTATCTGTTTTGTTGGCACTAGCAGCAACAAGCTCAAAAATTCACACAAGTGTAGCAATTCCACAAATCATTGCCCTGTTTGAATTAGAAGATTCTATTGCACGTTTACAGGCTTGCCAGACTAAAGAAGATGTCTTGGCTATGATTGAAGAATCTAAGGATAGCCCTTATCTCGAAGGATTGGATTTGGAAAGTTAGAAAGAGGAATAAAGAAATGACAAAAAGAATACCTAATTTACAAGTTGCATTAGATCATTCAGACTTGCAAGGAGCGATTAAAGCAGCTGTTTCTGTTGGTCAGGAAGTAGATATTATCGAAGCTGGAACTGTTTGCTTGCTTCAAGTTGGAAGTGAACTGGTTGAAGTCTTGCGTAGCCTTTTCCCGGATAAGATTATTGTGGCAGACACAAAATGTGCTGATGCTGGTGGAACAGTTGCTAAAAATAATGCGGTTCGTGGAGCAGACTGGATGACTTGTATCTGTTGTGCAACCATCCCTACTATGGAAGCAGCTCTAAAGGCTATCAAGACTGAACGAGGAGAACGAGGCGAAATCCAGATCGAGCTTTATGGCGATTGGACTTTTGAACAAGCTCAGCTTTGGCTAGATGCAGGTATCTCACAAGCTATTTATCACCAATCTCGTGATGCTCTTCTTGCTGGTGAAACTTGGGGTGAAAAAGACCTTAATAAGGTTAAAAAACTCATTGACATGGGCTTCCGTGTATCTGTAACAGGTGGTCTAGATGTAGATACTCTCAAACTCTTTGAAGGTGTTGATGTCTTTACCTTTATCGCAGGTCGTGGAATTACAGAGGCTGTGGATCCAGCAGGAGCAGCGCGTGCCTTCAAGGATGAAATCAAACGAATTTGGGGGTAAACTATGGTACGTCCAATTGGAATTTATGAAAAGGCAACCCCGATACACTTTACTTGGCTAGAACGTTTAAATTTTGCAAAGAAGTTAGGCTTTGATTTTGTCGAGATGTCTATTGACGAACGTGATGAGCGTTTAGCAAGACTTGACTGGAGTAAGGAAGAACGCTTGGAAGTTGTCAAAGCAATCTATGAAACTGGTGTTCGTATTCCTTCTATCTGTTTTTCAGGCCATCGTCGCTACCCATTGGGATCAAATGATCCAGTTCTAGAGGAAAAATCTCTGGAACTCATGAAAAAATGTATCGAATTAGCTCAGGATTTGGGAGTTCGTACGATTCAATTAGCTGGTTACGACGTTTACTATGAGGAAAAGTCACCCCAGACACGCCAACGTTTTATCAAAAATTTGAGAAAAGCCTGTGACTGGGCTGAAGAAGCTCAGGTGGTACTTGCTATTGAAATTATGGATGATCCTTTTATCAATAGTATCGAAAAATACTTGGCTGTAGAAAAGGATGTTGACTCTCCCTACCTTTTTGTATATCCAGATATTGGGAATGTGTCTGCATGGCATAATGATGTCTATAGTGAGTTCTATCTAGGTCACCATGCTATCGCAGCTCTCCATCTCAAGGATACTTATGCAGTGACAGAAAGTTCAAAGGGCCAGTTCCGAGATGTAACTTTTGGGCAAGGTTGTGTCAAATGGGAAGAAGCTTTCGATATTTTAAAACAAACCAATTATAATGGACCTTTCCTAATCGAAATGTGGTCTGAAAATTGTGAAACTGTAGAAGAAACACGCGCAGCCATTCAAGAGGCGCAAGCTTTTCTCTATCCACTAATTAAGAAAGCAGGTTTGATGTAAGATGAATCAAGTAATAAACGATATGCGTAAACGAGTCTGTAATGCCAATCAATCATTACCAAAACATGGACTTGTCAAATTTACCTGGGGGAATGTATCTGAAGTCGATCGGGAACTCGGTGTCATTGTTATCAAACCATCAGGTGTGGATTATGACGAATTGACACCAGAAAACATGGTAGTGACTGATCTAGATGGTAAGGTCCTAGAAGGGGATTTAAGACCATCTTCTGATCTTCCAACTCATGTGCAGTTATATAAGGCTTGGTCAGAAATTGGTAGTGTGGTCCACACTCATTCGACAGAAGCTGTTGGTTGGGCTCAGGCAGGTCGTGATATTCCTTTCTACGGAACAACCCATGCAGACTATTTCTACGGTTCAATCCCTTGCGCCCGTAGTTTGACCAAGGACGAAGTAGAAGTGGCCTATGAAAAAGATACTGGCCTGGTTATCGTAGAAGAGTTTGAACGTCGCGGTCTCAATCCTGTTGAAGTACCAGGTATTGTTGTACGCAATCACGGTCCATTCACCTGGGGCAAAAATCCAGAGAATGCTGTTTATCACTCTGTCGTACTAGAGGAAGTATCAAAGATGAATCGCTTTACAGAACAAATCAATCCAAGAGTTGAACCTGCTCCCCAGTACATTCTAGAAAAACACTACCAACGTAAGCATGGACCAAATGCTTATTACGGTCAAAAGAAATAAGAAATTGAATTGAAAAGAGGCTAGGACCTTTCAATCCAAGCCTCGCTTTTGTAATTGTAAGTATTCGTTGTTAAGAGACTACTGTTGATAATTGAAATGCGTTAGTGAATGTGATACTATTATAAAGTTGTTTTCAAGGCAGTTGATTGATAGAGGAGTATGAAATATGGTACTGGATAAGGCAAGTTGTGATTTGCTTCAATATTTGATGGATCAAGAAACGTCCAAAACGATTATGGGGATTTCGAAAGATTTGAAAGAGTCAAGAAGGAAAATTTATTATCACATTGACAAAATCAATGCTGCTCTGGGTGACGAGGCGCTTCACATCATTAGTATTCCACGAATTGGTATTCACTTAACGGAAGAGCAGAGAGATGCTTGTTGTGAACTATTATCGGAAGTAGATTCGTACGATTATATCATGAGTGCGCATGAACGTATGATGATAATGTTACTATGGATAGGTATTTCTAAAGAACGTATTACGATTGAAAAATTGATGGAGTTAACAGAGGTGTCTAGGAATACTGTTCTCAATGATTTGAATAGTATTCGTTATCAACTAACTTTGGAACAATATCAGGTGACCTTGCAAGTGAGCAAGTCACAGGGATACCATCTTCATGCCCACCCTCTTAATAAAATTCAGTATCTTCAATCGCTTCTATATCATATTTTTATGGAAGAAAATGCCACTTTTGTATCTATTTTAGAAGATAAGATGAAAGAGAGGTTAGATGGTGAGTGTTTGCTTTCTGTTGAAATGAACCAATTTTTTAAGGAACAGGTTCCTTTAGTTGAACAAGATTTAGGGAAGAAAATAAATCATCATGAAGTAACTTTTATGTTGCAGGTTCTACCTTATTTGCTGTTAAGCTGTCATAATGTTGAACAGTATCAAGAAAGACATCAGGATATAGAGAAAGAATTTTCTTTGATAAGAAAAAGAATAGAGTATCAGGTGTCTAAGAAATTAGGAGAACGGTTGTTTCAAAAGTTTGAAATTTCTTTGTCAGAACTTGAAGTTTCTCTTGTAGCTGTTCTTCTCCTCTCCTATCGTAAAGATTTGGATATTCATGCAGAAAGTGATGATTTTCGGCAATTAAAACTTGCTTTAGAAGAATTTATCTGGTATTTTGAATCACAAATCCGAATGGAGATTGAGAACAAGGATGATTTGTTAAGAAATTTGATGATCCACTGTAAAGCCTTGTTATTTAGAAAGACTTACGGTATTTTTTCTAAAAATCCTCTAACAAAACAAATTCGATCCAAGTATGGAGAATTATTTTTAGTCACTAGAAAATCTGCGGAAATTTTAGAAGGAGCATGGTTTATTCGGCTAACAGACGATGATATTGCCTATTTGACGATTCATATTGGAGGATTTTTAAAGTATACACCATCGTCTCAAAAAAATATGAAAAAAGTTTATCTTGTTTGTGATGAAGGTGTTGCGGTTTCGAGACTTTTGCTGAAACAATGCAAACTTTATTTTCCAAATGAGCAAATTGGCACTGTATTTACAACAGAACAATTTAAGAGTGTGGAAGATATTGCACAAGTTGATGTAGTGATTACTACTAATGATGATTTGGATAGCAGATTTCCGATTTTAAGGGTTAATCCTATCCTTGAAGCAGAAGATATTTTGAAAATGCTAGACTATCTTAAACACAATATATTTCGTAATGAGAGCAAAAGTTTCAGTGAAAATCTTTCTAGTCTTATTTCGTCTTATATTGTAGACAGCAAGTTGGCTAGTAAGTTCCAAGAAGAGGTTCAAACACTTATAAATCAAGAAATAGTAGTTCAAGCTTTTTTGGAAGATATTTGAAGGACAGTCCAATGATGAACACAAACCTGTGTTTTTCTTGGTCTTTTTTAGTGTTTTGAAGGGTGGTATACTAGTTTCAAAGATAACAATTATATCCAAAGGAGGCAACATATGCCAAACGTCAAAGAAATTACAAGAGAGTCATGGATTTTAGCTACTTTCCCAGAGTGGGGAACATGGTTGAACGAAGAAATCGAAGAAGAAGTCGTACCTGAAGGCAATTTTGCCATGTGGTGGCTAGGCAACTGTGGTACTTGGATTAAGACACCATGTGGTGCTAACGTTGTCATGGACCTTTGGTCAAACCGTGGAAAATCAACTAAAAAAGTGAAAGATATGGTTCGTGGGCACCAAATGGCAAATATGGCAGGTGTTCGTAAGTTGCAACCAAATTTGCGTGTTCAGCCAATGGTTATTGATCCATTTGCTATCAACGAACTCGACTACTACTTGGTTTCACACTTCCATAGTGACCATATCGATCCATACACAGCTGCAGCAATTCTCAACAATCCTAAGTTAGAGCATGTTAAGTTTATCGGTCCTTACCACTGTGGACGAATCTGGGAAGGATGGGGTGTTCCAAAAGAACGTATCATCGTTGTTAAACCAGGTGACACTATCGAATTAAAAGATATGAAGATTCATGCAGTAGAATCATTTGACCGTACTTGTTTGGTAACTCTCCCAGTGAACGGTGCTGATGAGACAGGCGGTGAACTTGCTGGCTTAGCTGTTACAGATGAAGAAATGGCTCAAAAGGCTGTTAACTATATCTTTGAAACACCAGGTGGAACCATCTATCATGGTGCAGATTCTCACTTCTCAAACTATTTTGCAAAACATGGTAAAGACTTTAAAATTGATGTTGCTTTGAATAACTATGGTGAAAATCCGGTAGGTATCCAAGATAAAATGACATCTATCGACCTTCTTCGTATGGCAGAAAATCTGCGTACCAAAGTCATTATCCCAGTTCACTATGATATCTGGTCTAACTTCATGGCTTCTACTAATGAGATTCTAGAACTTTGGAAAATGAGAAAAGATCGCTTGCAATACGATTTCCATCCATTTATCTGGGAAGTTGGCGGTAAGTACACTTATCCTCAAGATCAACACTTAGTAGAATACCATCATCCACGTGGTTTTGATGATTGTTTTGAACAAGACTCTAACATTCAATTTAAAGCTTTGCTATAATATAAAAATATTCTTTGGAGGTTATCCGTATGTTGCATGATACGGATAATTTTCATATAATAGTAGAATAGAATGTGTGATCTAATAATCACCTCAAATAGAAAGGAAATTCTATGTCAAATCTATCTGTTAATGCAATTCGTTTCCTAGGTATTGACGCTATCAACAAAGCCAACTCAGGTCACCCAGGTGTGGTTATGGGAGCAGCTCCGATGGCTTACAGCCTCTTTACAAAACAACTTCGTATCAATCCAGCTCAACCAAACTGGATTAACCGCGACCGTTTTATTCTTTCAGCTGGTCATGGTTCAATGCTTCTTTATGCCCTTCTTCACCTTTCTGGTTTTGAAGATGTCAGCATGGATGAGATTAAGAGCTTCCGTCAATGGGGTTCAAAAACACCAGGTCACCCAGAATTTGGCCATACAGCAGGGATTGATGCTACAACAGGTCCTCTAGGTCAAGGGATTTCAACTGCCACTGGTTTTGCCCAAGCAGAACGTTTCTTGGCAGCCAAATATAACCGCGAAGGCTACAATATCTTTGACCACTATACTTATGTTATCTGTGGAGACGGAGACTTGATGGAAGGTGTTTCAAGTGAGGCAGCTTCATACGCAGGTTTGCAAAAACTGGACAAGTTGGTTGTCCTTTACGATTCAAATGACATCAACTTGGATGGTGAGACAAAGGATTCATTTACAGAGAGTGTTCGTGACCGTTACAATGCCTACGGTTGGCATACAGCCTTGGTTGAAGATGGAACAGACTTAGAAGCAATCCATGCTGCTATCGAGACAGCTAAGGCTTCAGGCAAGCCATCTTTGATTGAAGTGAAAACTGTTATTGGATACGGTTCTCCAAATAAACAAGGAACTAATGCCGTACACGGTGCTCCTCTTGGAGCAGATGAAACTGCAGCAACTCGTCAAGCTCTCGGTTGGGACTACGATCCGTTTGAAATCCCAGAACAAGTATATGCTGATTTCAAAGAACATGTTGCAGACCGTGGCGCATCAGCTTATGAAGCTTGGGTAAAATTAGTTGCTGATTATAAAGAAGCTCATCCAGAACTGGCAGCAGAAGTAGAAGCCATTATTGATGGACATGATCCAGTTGAAGTGACTCCAGCAGACTTCCCAGCTTTAGAAAATGGCTTCTCTCAAGCAACTCGTAATTCAAGCCAAGATGCCTTGAATGTAGTGGCAGCTAAGTTACCAACTTTCTTGGGTGGTTCAGCTGACCTAGCTCACTCAAACATGACTTATATCAAGACTGATGGACTTCAAGATGATGCCAATCGCTTGAACCGCAACATTCAGTTTGGTGTTCGTGAATTTGCAATGGGAACGATCTTGAACGGGATGGCTCTTCATGGTGGACTTCGTGTATACGGTGGAACTTTCTTCGTCTTCTCTGACTATGTGAAGGCAGCTGTCCGCTTGTCAGCCTTGCAAGGTCTTCCTGTGACTTATGTCTTTACTCACGATTCAATTGCAGTTGGGGAAGATGGTCCAACGCACGAACCAGTTGAGCATTTAGCAGGTCTTCGTGCTATGCCAAATCTAAATGTTTTCCGTCCAGCAGATGCGCGTGAAACTCAAGCAGCTTGGTATCTTGCAGTGACAAGTGAGAAAACGCCAACTGCCCTTGTCTTGACACGTCAAAACTTGACTGTCGAAGAAGGAACGGACTTCGACAAGGTTGCTAAAGGTGCCTATGTTGTCTATGAAAATGCATCCGACTTTGATACTATCTTGATTGCAACAGGTTCAGAGGTCAATCTTGCTGTCTCGGCTGCCAAAGAATTGGCTAGTCAAGGAGCAAAAGTCCGCGTAGTCAGCATGCCATCTACAGATGTCTTTGATAAACAAGATGCAGCATACAAGGAAGAAATTCTTCCAAATGCAGTTCGCCGTCGTGTTGCAGTCGAAATGGGTGCAACTCAAAACTGGTACAAATACGTTGGTCTAGATGGTGTTGTTCTTGGTATTGATACTTTCGGAGCCTCTGCCCCAGCACCAAAAGTATTGTCAGAATATGGCTTTACTGTAGAAAATCTTGTAAAAGTCGTTCAAAACTTGAAATAATCCTAAAAATCAGGGCGCAGGCTCTGATTTTTCTTACTAGAAAAGCAAGGTACAATCTTGTAAAAGTAGCTGAAATTTGATATAGTAGTCCTATGTAAAAGACAAAGGAGAATATAATGGAATCACAATATACATTTTTAATCATTCTTTTGGCTATGGTTGGCTTGATGTTCTTTACGCAACGTTCTCAAAAGAAACAAGCGCAAAAACGTATGGAAAGTTTAAACAAACTGCAAAAAGGTTATGAAGTTATTACAATCGGTGGACTTTACGGAACAGTCGATGAAGTAGATACGGAGAAGAGAACGATTGTTCTTGATGTAGATGGAGTTTACTTGACTTTTGAACTAGCTGCTATCAAGACAGTATTACCGCTGAAAGAAACAGCTTCACTCGAAGGCGCAATTGAAAAATAAGACGGGATTACTAACTCCCGTTTTTCTATAGAAGAAAGGAAATGGGATGAAAAAACTAGTCTTTGTCTGTCTGGGAAATATTTGCCGTAGCCCTATGGCTGAGTTTGTTATGAAATCAATGACAGATAACTACGAAATCCAAAGTCGAGCGACTTCCTCTTGGGAACATGGTAATCCGATTCATAAGGGCACTCAAGGGATTTTTCAACAGTATCAAATTCTGTATGACAAGAACAAAACATCGCTTCAGATTAGTAAGGAAGATTTTGAAGACTTTGATTATATTATCGGAATGGATGCTTCAAATGTTTCTGACTTACGTCAGATGTGTCCAGGAGACTGTCAAGATAAGATTCACTTATTTGCATCTGAAAGTGTTCCAGATCCTTGGTATACAGGAGATTTTGAAGAGACTTATCGGCGTGTTCAAGAGGGATGCCAAGTGTGGTTAGAACGTTTAGAGGAGAGTGAATATGGAGAATTTTAAGAATTTCTATGGGAAATATCATGTCTATCTGAGTCGTTCTCATTTAGAGATTTTAGCCGCAGTAACGATTGTTTTTTGTGCGGTACTAGTCTTTTTTCTAAATATTCCCGGAAAAGGTGTCTTAAAACTCGATAATGGAAATATTGTTTACGATGGCAGTCTTGTCCGTGGTAAAATGAATGGGCAAGGTACCATTACCTTCCAAAATGGAGACCAATATACAGGTGGTTTCAACAATGGAGCCTTCAATGGAAAAGGTACCTTTCAATCTAAAGAAGGCTGGACCTACGAAGGTGATTTTGTAAATGGTCAGGCTGAAGGAAAAGGGAAACTAACAACAGAACAAGAAGTTGTTTATGAAGGGACTTTTAAACAAGGCGTTTTTCAACAAAAATAAAGCCTCCTTATCAAAGGAGGTATTGTTAGCATCTAAAAGTAAGCGCTTACTAGAAAATCTATCTCTTTCCAAGTCCCTTTTCCAAGTAAGTTTGTGAAATAAAAAATATTTGAAATTAATTTCACAAACTCTAAATAAAAAATTTGATAAGTAAAGAGAATAAGAAAAAATTCACAAACAATAAAAAATTCTTTGTGAAATGTTTATGAAACTGTTTACAAAGTTGAAATAATGCGTTATAATAAACTTGTGAAAAAATTAACAAAGGATATCGATCCTTGAAAGCTATGGAGGAAAATATGGCTGATAAAAAAACTGTGACACCAGAGGAAAAGAAACTCGCTGCTGAAAAGCATGTCGACGGCTTGGTGCAAAAAGCTTTAGTTGCTCTTGAGGAAATGCGTAAACTCGACCAAGAGCAAGTTGACTACATCGTAGCCAAAGCGTCAGTGGCAGCTTTGGATGCCCACGGAGAATTGGCTTTACATGCCTTTGAAGAAACAGGACGTGGTGTATTCGAAGATAAAGCGACTAAGAACTTGTTTGCTTGTGAACACGTGGTAAACAACATGCGCCACACTAAAACAGTTGGCGTTATCGAAGAAGACGATGTAACAGGTTTGACTCTCATCGCTGAACCGGTTGGTGTTGTCTGTGGTATTACTCCTACAACAAACCCAACATCAACAGCAATCTTCAAATCATTGATTTCATTGAAGACACGTAATCCAATTGTCTTTGCCTTCCACCCATCAGCTCAAGAATCATCAGCTCACGCAGCTCAAATCGTTCGTGATGCTGCGATTAAAGCAGGAGCGCCTGAAAACTGTGTACAGTGGATCACTGAACCATCTATGGAAGCAACTAGTGCCCTTATGAACCACGAAGGTGTTGCAACAATCCTTGCAACAGGTGGTAATGCCATGGTTAAAGCTGCATACTCATGTGGTAAACCAGCTCTTGGAGTAGGTGCCGGAAACGTTCCAGCTTATGTTGAAAAGTCAGCAAACATTCGTCAAGCTGCACACGATATCGTTATGTCTAAATCATTTGATAATGGGATGGTCTGTGCATCTGAACAAGCGGTTATCATTGATAAAGAAATTTACGATGAATTTGTAGCAGAGTTTAAATCATATCATACTTACTTTGTAAACAAAAAAGAAAAAGCACTTCTTGAAGAATTCTGCTTCGGCGTGAAAGCAAACAGCAAAAACTGTGCTGGTGCGAAATTGAACGCTGACATCGTTGGTAAACCAGCAACTTGGATTGCAGAGCAAGCAGGATTTACAGTTCCAGAAGGAACAAACATTCTTGCTGCAGAATGTAAAGAAGTTGGTGAAAACGAGCCATTGACTCGTGAAAAATTGTCACCAGTTATCGCAGTTTTGAAATCTGAAAGCCGTGAAGATGGTATTTCCAAAGCTCGTCAAATGGTTGAATTTAACGGTCTTGGTCACTCAGCAGCTATCCACACAGCTGACGAAGAATTGACTAAAGAATTTGGTAAAGCTGTTAAAGCTATTCGTGTTATCTGTAACTCACCTTCTACTTTCGGTGGTATCGGGGACGTTTACAATGCCTTCTTGCCATCATTGACACTCGGATGTGGTTCTTACGGACGTAACTCAGTTGGGGATAACGTTAGTGCCATTAACCTTTTGAATATCAAAAAAGTCGGAAGACGGAGAAATAACATGCAATGGATGAAACTTCCTTCAAAAACATACTTTGAACGTGATTCAATTCAATACCTTCAAAAATGTCGTGACGTTGAACGTGTCATGATCGTTACTGACCATGCCATGGTAGAGCTTGGTTTCCTTGATCGTATCATCGAACAACTTGATCTTCGTCGCAATAAGGTTGTTTACCAAATCTTTGCTGATGTAGAACCAGATCCAGATATCACTACAGTTGAACGTGGTACTGAAATCATGCGTGCCTTCAAACCAGATACAATCATCGCTCTTGGTGGTGGATCTCCAATGGATGCTGCTAAAGTAATGTGGCTCTTCTATGAACAACCAGAAGTGGACTTCCGTGACCTTGTTCAAAAATTCATGGATATCCGTAAACGTGCCTTCAAATTCCCATTGCTTGGTAAGAAGACTAAATTCATCGCAATCCCAACAACATCTGGTACAGGATCTGAAGTAACACCATTTGCCGTTATCTCTGATAAAGCAAATAACCGTAAATATCCAATCGCTGACTACTCATTGACACCAACCGTGGCAATCGTAGACCCTGCTTTGGTATTGACAGTTCCTGGATTTGTTGCTGCGGACACTGGTATGGACGTATTGACCCATGCGACTGAAGCTTACGTATCACAAATGGCTAGCGACTACACTGACGGTCTTGCACTTCAAGCCATCAAACTTGTATTCGAAAACCTTGAAAGCTCAGTTAAGAATGCAGACTTCCACTCACGTGAGAAAATGCATAACGCTTCAACAATCGCTGGTATGGCCTTTGCCAATGCCTTCCTAGGTATTTCTCACTCAATGGCCCATAAGATTGGTGCGCAATTCCACACAATCCACGGTCGTACAAATGCAATCTTGCTTCCATACGTTATCCGTTACAACGGTACTCGCCCAGCTAAGACAGCTACATGGCCTAAGTACAACTACTACCGTGCAGACGAGAAATATCAAGATATCGCTCGTATGCTTGGACTTCCAGCTTCTACACCAGAAGAAGGGGTTGAATCTTTTGCAAAAGCTGTTTACGAACTCGGTGAGCGCGTAGGTATCCAAATGAACTTCAAAGCACAAGGTGTTGACGAAAAAGAATGGAAAGAACATTCACGTGAATTGGCCTTCCTTGCTTATGAAGACCAATGTTCACCTGCAAACCCACGTCTTCCAATGGTTGACCATATGCAAGAAATCATCGAAGATTCTTACTATGGTTACAAAGAAAGACCAGGACGCCGTAAATAATTGTTATCAGCCTAGAGGCAGGAATTCCCTGTCTCTTTTCTTGTGGAATTGGAGTGTTGAAAATAATTTTTAGCTTTTCTATTTTTTACTTTTCATTTGAAAAGGAAAGTGGGAAATGACTAGGTAGACAAAGAAAGACAGCAGTATAGGCTTTTGAAGGAGAAAGAAAAATAAGTGGGGTATAGACAAAAAACAACGCCCGTACTTGCAATTCAACTCAAATAGTTATATAATAGGTTTGTTGAAAGGTGATTTGTAGTGATTCAAGTTACTCTTTTCACAATAAAAATTTCATGATTTTCATAAGGAGGAAATCACTAATGGTAGTTAAAGTTGGTATTAACGGTTTCGGACGTATCGGTCGTCTTGCTTTCCGTCGTATCCAAAACGTAGAAGGTGTTGAAGTTACTCGTATCAACGACCTTACAGATCCAGTTATGCTTGCACACTTGTTGAAATACGACACAACTCAAGGTCGTTTCGACGGTACTGTTGAAGTTAAAGAAGGTGGATTTGAAGTTAACGGTAAATTCATCAAAGTTTCTGCTGAACGTGATCCAGAACAAATCGACTGGGCTAACGACGGTGTAGAAATCGTTCTTGAAGCTACTGGTTTCTTTGCTAAGAAAGCAGCTGCTGAAAAACACTTGCACGCTGGTGGAGCTAAAAAAGTTGTTATCACTGCTCCTGGTGGAAACGACGTTAAAACAGTTGTATTCAACACTAACCACGACGTTCTTGACGGTACTGAAACAGTTATCTCAGGTGCTTCATGTACTACAAACTGCTTGGCTCCAATGGCTAAAGCTCTTCAAGACAACTTTGGTGTTGTTGAAGGATTGATGACTACTATCCACGCTTACACTGGTGACCAAATGATTCTTGACGGACCACACCGTGGTGGTGACCTTCGCCGTGCTCGCGCTGGTGCTGTAAACATCGTTCCTAACTCAACTGGTGCTGCAAAAGCTATCGGTCTTGTAATCCCAGAATTGAACGGTAAATTGGACGGAGCTGCTCAACGTGTTCCTGTTCCAGCAGGTTCTGTAACTGAGTTGGTAGCAGTTCTTGAAAAGAACGTTACTGTTGACGAAGTGAACGCAGCTATGAAAGCAGCTTCAAACGAATCATACGGATACACTGAAGATCCAATCGTATCTTCAGATATCCTAGGTATGTCTTACGGTTCATTGTTTGACGCAACTCAAACTAAAGTTCTTGACGTTGACGGTAAACAATTGGTTAAAGTTGTATCATGGTACGACAACGAAATGTCATACACTGCACAACTTGTTCGTACTCTTGAATACTTCGCAAAAATCGCTAAATAATTCATGAGTCGATAAAAAGCAAGGCCTCTGGTCTTGCTTTTTAAATATTTAAAAATGGATGACGCTATCATCCATTCTTTTTTAACTCTTTTTCAAAAGTATCTGATAGGGTAGTGAAGCTTAATTTCTCTAGAGTAAGCGGATGGGTAAAGGACAGTCGAAAGGCGTGGAGCATAAGCCGACTCGTCTTTGATTTGCTATTATAGAGAGGGTCACCCAGGATCGGGAAGTTATGATGCGAAAGGTGCACACGAATCTGATGGGTTCGCCCTGTCTTTAGTTTGCAACGAACCAAGGAAGTTTTGTTTGGGAATTGCTTTAATCTGCTTACATGTGTTTCAGCATATTGTCCATTTTTTGTATCAACTACTCGTTTTCTGCGATCATGGCGATCACGTCCGATTTTGTCTTTGAAAACAAGTTCTTTTCTGTTGATATTTCCATCAATTAGAGCCCAATATTCCCTAGAAATCTCTTTTTTCTCCAATAAGCGATTGAGAATAGGCAGGATAAAAGGATTTTTGGCAAAGAGAACCAAACCACTGGTTTCCATGTCTAGACGATGAACGACATAGCAGGTTTGTCCAATATAGGCACTGACATGGTTAAGAAGGGCGATTTCGTTTGGTTGGTTACCGTGGGTTTTCATACCCTCAGGTTTGTTGACAATAATCAAGTGTTGGTCTTGATAAACTTCCTGAACTAAGTCTGGGTTTCCCCAAGGAATTTCTTTTTTGGGATAATCTTCCTTGTCAAAAGTCAATTGGCAAACATCGCCAGGTTTCACCACCTCGTTCCAATGAACTTCTCGCTGATTAATCAAAATATGTTTCTTGGTTCTCAAAAAATGCCGGATTTTTCTAGGGATGAGGAGTTGCTCTTCTAGTAATTGCTTCACCGTCATTTGAGGTAAAGAGGATGGTAATGTAAATGTGAATTGCATACAGATATTGTAACAAAAAAAGCCTTATTTGGATAGGAAATAGCTAAATTCTTGTCTTCCTATGATGAAGATGATAAAATAAACGCATGAAATTAGATAAATTATTTGAGAAATTTCTTTCCCTTTTTAAAAAAGAAACAAGTGAATCAGAGGATTCTGATTCTACTAGCTTGCGTCGTTCTCGCAGTGATAGAAAAAAATTAGCCCAAGTGGGTCCGATTCGAAAATTCTGGCGTCGCTATCATCTAACAAAGATTGTCCTTATACTAGGTTTGAGTGCAGGCTTGCTAGTTGGAACCTATTTATTTGCTGTAGCCAAGTCAACCAATGTTAACGATTTGCAAAATGCCTTGAAAACTCGGACTATCATTTTTGACCGTGAAGAAAAAGAGGCTGGTGCCTTGTCTGGTCAAAAGGGAACCTACGTTGAATTGACTGATATCAGTAAAAATTTGCAGAATGCCGTTATTGCGACAGAAGACCGTTCTTTCTATAAAAACGACGGGATTAACTATGGTCGTTTCTTCTTGGCGATTGTTACGGCTGGTCGTTCAGGTGGTGGTTCTACTATTACTCAGCAGCTGGCTAAAAACGCCTATTTGTCACAGGATCAAACTGTTGAGAGAAAAGCAAAAGAATTTTTCCTGGCCTTAGAATTAACAAAAAAATATAGTAAGGATCAAATTCTAACCATGTACCTTAACAACGCTTATTTTGGAAATGGTGTGTGGGGTGTAGAAGATGCGAGTAAGAAATACTTTGGAGTTTCTGCATCAGAAGTGAGTCTCGATCAAGCTGCGACTCTGGCAGGGATGCTCAAAGGACCGGAACTGTATAACCCCTTGAATTCTGTAGAAGATTCTACCAATCGGCGCGATACTGTTTTGCAAAATATGGTTGCAGCAGGATATATTGATAAAAATCAAGAAACCGAAGCTACGGGAATTGATATGACGTCGCAATTGCACGATAAGTATGAAGGAAAAATTTCAGATTACCGTTACCCCTCTTATTTTGACGCTGTGGTTAATGAAGCAGTTTCCAAGTATAATCTAACAGAGGAAGAAATTGTCAATAATGGATACCGCATTTATACAGAGCTGGACCAAAACTACCAAGCAAATATGCAGGTTGTCTATGAAAATACATCGCTATTTCCGAGGGCAGAGGATGGAACATTTGCTCAATCAGGAAGTGTAGCTCTCGAACCGAAAACAGGGGGAGTTCGTGGAGTTGTCGGTCAAGTTGCTGGCAATGATAAAACTGGATTCCGGAATTTCAACTATGCAACTCAATCAAAACGTAGCCCTGGTTCTACAATCAAGCCTTTAGTTGTTTATACGCCAGCAGTTGAAGCAGGCTGGGCTTTGAATAAGCAGTTGGATAACCATACCATGCAGTACGACAGCTATAAAGTTGATAACTATGCAGGAATCAAAACGAGTCGAGAAGTTCCTATGTATCAAGCCTTGGCAGAATCGCTTAATCTACCTGCTGTTGCCACTGTTAATGATTTGGGCGTCGACAAGGCTTTTGAGGCAGGCGAAAAATTCGGGCTCAACATGGAAAAGGTCGACCGTGTTCTTGGTGTCGCCTTGGGAAGTGGTGTCGAAACCAATCCTCTGCAAATGGCTCAAGCATATGCTGCCTTTGCAAATGAAGGTTTAATGCCTGAAGCTCATTTTATTAGTAGAATTGAAAATGCTAGTGGACAAGTTATTGCAAGCCATAAAAATTCACAAAAACGGGTGATTGATAAGTCTGTAGCTGATAAGATGACCAGTATGATGTTAGGGACATTCACTAACGGTACCGGTATTAGTTCATCGCCTGCAGATTATGTAATGGCAGGAAAAACTGGTACAACTGAAGCGGTTTTCAATCCAGAATATACAAGTGATCAGTGGGTAATTGGTTATACACCGGATGTAGTGATTAGTCACTGGCTTGGTTTCCCGACGACTGATGAAAATCACTATCTAGCTGGCTCTACTTCAAACGGTGCAGCCCATGTCTTTAGAAACATTGCCAATACCATTTTACCTTATACGCCAGGAAGTACCTTTACGGTTGAAAATGCTTATAAGCAAAATGGAATTGCACCAGCCAATACAAGAAATCAAGTGCAGAGTAATGAAACGAATCAGACGGATGATACCCTTTCTGATATTAGAAGTCGTGCGCAAAATCTGGTAGATGAGGCCAGTCGTGCTATCTCGGATGCTAAAATTAAGGAAAAGGCTCAAACGATATGGGATTCGGTAGTCAATCTATTTCGTTAAGATGCTTGTCAAAGCCTAGCTTTCTTGTTATAATAGATAAGATGGAGGCGTTATGGCACTAAAAAAAGCAAGCCTAGCTTGTGCGGTTTGTGGTTCGAGAAACTATTCAATAAAGATCAGCGGAAACCCCAAGCCAACACGACTAGAAGTAAATAAATTTTGTAAACATTGTGGTAAGCACACTATACATAGAGAAACGAGATAGGAGAGAGCGATGCGTTTTATTGGAGATATTTTTAGACTTCTTAAAGACACAACATGGCCAACTCGCAAGGAAAGCTGGAGAGATTTTCGTTCTATCATGGAATACACAGCTTTTTTTGTAGTAATTATTTACATTTTTGACCAGTTGATTGTTTCAGGTTTGATTCGATTTATTAACATTTTTTAGAAGGCTAGTGGAGTTATTTACACTAGATATCTTCTATTATGAAAGGAAATATCATGGATAGTTTTGATAAAGGGTGGTTTGTTTTACAAACTTATTCTGGTTATGAAAATAAGGTAAAAGAAAATCTATTACAACGTGCACAAACCTACAATATGTTGGATAATATTCTACGCGTTGAAATTCCAACACAAACAGTGCAAGTTGAAAAAAATGGAAAGAGAAAAGAAATAGAAGAAAATCGCTTTCCAGGTTATGTTCTTGTAGAAATGGTCATGACAGATGAAGCTTGGTTTGTTGTTCGAAACACACCAAACGTTACAGGATTCGTTGGATCTCACGGAAATAGATCAAAACCAACTCCATTATTGGAACAAGAAATTCGTGACATTTTGGTATCTATGGGACAAACTGTTCAAGAATTTGATTTCGATGTTGAGGTTGGTCAAACTGTACGTATTATTGATGGCGCTTTTGCAGACTACACTGGTAAGATTACAGAAATTGATAATAACAAAGTAAAAATGATTATCTCTATGTTTGGTAATGACACAGTTGCAGAAGTAAACCTAAACCAAATCGCAGAATTATAACCCTGAGAGAGGCTTGTCCTCTCTTTTTTGTGCAGTTGAGACGGTGAAGAGAACAGAATGGATGAAATGGCCCCAATTAGCTTCTTGATTTGATAGACTGTATCTAGAAAGGGGAAGCTTATGCTTAAAGAATTGTATGAAAAAGTCCAAGGAATTGTATACAAGTGTAGAAATGAATATTACCTTCATTTGTGGGAGCTATCGGATTGGGATCAAGAGGGGATGATTTGCCTACATGAATTGATTAGTAGAGAAGAAGGGCTTGTAGAAGATATCCCACGCTTACGTAAATATTTCAAAACCAAGTTTCGAAATCGAATTTTAGACTATCTCCGTAAACAAGAAAGTCAAAAACGGAGATATGATAAAGAGCTTTATGAAGAAGTGGGTGAGATAAGTCATCGTATAAGTGAGGGAGGACTCTGGCTAGACGATTATTATCTCTTTCATGAAACACTAAGAGATTATAGAAGTAAACAAAATAAAGAGCAACAAGAAGAGTTAGAACGCGTCTTAAGAGATGAACGCTTCCGAGGGCGTCAAAGAGTGCTAAAGGACTTACGTATTGTGTTTAAAGAGTTTGACATCCGTACTCATTAGGAATTCATGCAAAAAAGTAAAAAAAGTTTAAAAAAGATGTTGACAAAGTTTGAAAAGTCGGTATAATAGTAAGAGTTGAAAATAACAACTCTGGTCCGTTGGTCAAGGGGTTAAGACACCGCCTTTTCACGGCGGTAACACGGGTTCGAATCCCGTACGGACTATGGTATGTTACGGTGTGAAACACTTGATGAAAAATTTTAAAAAAAGTTTCAAAAAAGTGTTGACAAGCGAAAGCGACTGTGATATACTAATATAGTTGTCACTTGAGAGAAGTAAGTGACAAAGACCTTTGAAAACTGAACAAGACGAACCAATGTGCAGGGCACTACAACT
>NZ_JAPVZI010000012.1:0-70111 GCF_041432315.1 Streptococcus sp. 27098_8_76
ATATGAGTTCTCTAGTCTGGAGATTTTTCAATATACTTAGTTATTGGGCGGTTACTACCTAAAATTAGTTAAGGGTAACTAAAAGGGTAGTAAAAACAAAAAAAGCACTAAGGGAAAGCGCCCCAAAGTGCTTAATATCAAGGCTCTAAAGCCTATCTGATTCAATAAAATATTACAACATTTTGTTGTAGAATTCAACGACAAGTGCTTCGTTGATTTCTGGGTTGATTTCGTCGCGTTCTGGCAAGCGAGTCAATGAACCTTCCAATTTTTCAGCGTCGAATGATACGAATGCTGGACGTCCAAGAGTAGCTTCTACTGCTTCAAGGATTGCTGGAACTTTCAATGATTTTTCACGAACTGAGATCACTTGACCTGGAGTTACGCGGTATGATGGGATGTCAACACGTTTTCCGTCAACAAGGATGTGACCGTGGTTTACGAATTGACGAGCTTGACGACGAGTAGTCGCAAGACCAAGACGGTAAACAACGTTATCCAAACGACGTTCCAAAAGAAGCATAAAGTTGAAACCTAGGATTCCGCCTTTGATTTTTGTAGCTTGTACGAACAAGTTACGGAATTGTTTTTCACCTACACCGTAAGTGAAACGAAGTTTTTGTTTTTCAGCCAATTGTAAACCGTATTCTGACAATTTAGAACGATTGTTTGGTCCGTGTTGTCCTGGTACGTAGTTACGACGTGCCAATTCTTTACCTGTACCTGTAAGTGAAAGGCCAAGGCGACGAGCTTGTTTCCAAGATGGTCCTGTATAACGTGACATGTAAATGTCCTCCTGATATAAATAATATTTCGGTGGAAATAGTCACTTAGAAAGCCCTGATTCGTGCAGATGCCCTTCGCCTAAACAGCCAAGGTTACTTATCATAAGACACCTGTTGACGAGCTTCATGCTTTCCTGCTGATATTTCACACAAAATCCATTTTACCATGAATAGATGAATTTGTAAAGGGGTTTTAAGCTTTATTTTCACTGCCAGAGAGATCGAGAACGAGAGTAAAGGTGCTTCCGAGGCCGTACTGACTGGTAACTGTGATTTCTCCACCCAATTGATGGGCCAATTCACGCGCAATCGCAAGACCTAAGCCATGACCACCTGTTTTCATATTGCGCGAAGTTTCGACACGATAAAGGCGTTTGAAAATATTCTCCAAGTCCTCTGGTGCAATGCCCTGTCCCTCATCCGTCACACTGATTGAAAGCTGGTTCTTCTCCAGCTTAGCCACCACTTCCAGCTTGGTTCCTGGAGCAGAATATTTAAAAGCGTTATTGACCAGATTCACCAAGATGCGAGAAAGTTTGGCATAATCTCCTTCAATTCGGGCAGACTCTGGGATCACCTGCAAGTGGACATCTCGCTCCTCCTGCTCAATCAAGAACTGAAATTCACTCATGCACTCAATCAAGAGCTGGTCCAGAAAAATGCTGTCTTTGCTGGTAGTTTCCACCTGATTTCTAGCTGTGTTTAGGGTCAAAAAATTCAACTCCTCAACCAGTTTATTAAGCCTTTCTGTCTGGCGTCCAATGGTTGCTAGATAATGAGCTTGTTCTCCCTCCTTGATAACCCCATCCAAAATCCCTTCTACCGTCGCTTGGATCGAAGTGATGGGGGTCTTGATATCATGCGACAGCTGGGCAATCATCAAGCCCTTTTCTCGTTCGCTTTCTTCCAAGGAATCAAAAGTTTCCTGCAAATCATGGGACATTTCATTGAAGACTTGCCCTAACTGCTGAAATTCCATAGGTCCTTGAACCTCCAGATTTGATGGAAAATCCTTATCCGCTACCCGCTTGGCATGTTCCTTAAGTTTGCCCAATGAAGTAAAGACCGGCGATAGGAGAAAGAGACTAATCCCAGCACCGACAAGGCTGGCAACGATGGTCATTCCAAGCAGAAAGTAAATCTCGCTTTTCTCAATCAGCATTTTTTGAACAGCCCAAAAAACCACGATAATCGTTAGGAGTGTTGAAATGACATACCCCACTAAAATATAACTTTTTAATTTCATTGACTACCTCGTGCTTTCTCAATTTTGTAGCCCAAGCCCCAGACGGTTTTGATGGTCGGTGTTTCTGCACTAGCATGTTTAGCCAACTCCTGTCGAAGAGCATGAATATGAACATTCAAGGTATTGGTGTCATCCACATAGTCTTCCTGCCAGACCTTTTCATAGAGGTCTGTCTTAGAGAAAACCCGCTCTGGATTGCTGGCTAGAAGCCATAGAAGTTCGAAGGATTTGACTGTCAAATCAAGCGCCACATCTCCGACTTGGACCTCATGGCTACCGTGATTCATCCGTAAATCCCCGAGACTGACGACTTCTGTCTCACCTCCACGATGAAGGCGACGCAAGATATTGTGGACACGCAAAACCAGCTCACGAGGGCTAAAGGGCTTGGCAATAAAGTCATCTGCCCCTAAGCTCAGGCCATAAATCTTGTCCTGCTCGCTGGTCTTAGCCGTGATAAATAGAAAAGGCTGATCTGGAGATTGATACTGAACCTCACTAATCAAATCATAACCATCCATCCGAGGCATCATGATATCTGTAATAATCAAATCAATTGGTTTTCGCTTGAAGATTTCTAAGGCCTCTGCTCCATCATGGGCCACCAAAACATTATATCCTGCCTGAACCAGATAACGTTGATGAATATCTGTGATTTCTACCTCGTCGTCAACGAGTAAAATTGTCTTTCCCATCTGTCTCTCCTTTGAAAAAAACAGTGCTATACCACAATAGTATAACACTATTTTAATCTCTTTACGAACATTCTAATCGATATCTGGATTTTTCAAATCCTAGATAGAAAGTCTGTAACTAGACTAGTCATTTTCCTCTTTTTTAGCTTTCAAACTGAGTCCGCCTAATAGTCCTGCTAAGGTGAGGCCAAAGAATCCAAGAGTAGCCATTGATGTTTGGGCTTCACCAGTATATGGAAGCATGTCTTTTTTGTCTTTCATTTGATCAGCCATCATTGGACTTGACTCCTTGTTAGTAGATGCCATCTTGCCTTCATCAGACATTTTGCTTGAGGCTGCTGGAACTTGATCTTGTTTCATGCTTGGTGTTGCCATAGGCTGGCTAGCATTCATGTTTTTGTCCTGCTCTTTGTTAGGCATCATCTTATCCTGACTAGCAGCTGGCATTTGAGATTTCATCTCATCTTGATGAGCACTTGGCATTTGAGCGTTCATCTTAGACGCATCTTGATGACTATTCATCATTGGAGCCGGCATAGCTGAACCATTAGAAGATGGGACGAAACCTGACTGCATCGGAATCAGAGACTGATGTCCATTCAAGTTCACTGTCAAATCCTTAGTCGCTACGAGGTTGCTCAAATCCGCCTTGCCATCTTTGGCACCGTACACCTTGATGGTAGCTTTATAACTTTGAGTGCCGTTTTGTTTCAAGAAATCAAGAAGCTCTTTATCTGATTTACCTTGAGTACCTGCCAAGTCCACTTCGTAGAAGTAGAGGCCTTTGCCCAATTTCTCTACTGGTGGAAGGGCGGGATTTTTAGCTGAACCATTGTCTGACCATGGAGCCTTGTCAGAAGCTTTCAAGATAAGGCGAGTCAACATACCGTCACCTGCGAAGAATTCGTATGGAATGACTTGGTTGACACCGGCTGTGAATGGACCTGGGAAGTTGGCTTTATCCAAGTAAGTGGCTGGAACGTCTACTGTGTCTTTGGTGTTGTCAGCCACGCCTTTTTGGACTTCAGCTGGAGTAGTTAAGCCATTCAAATTGACATCCAAATCCTTAGTCGCTACGAGGTTGCTTAAATCGGCCTTACCATCTTTAGCACCGTACACTTTAATAGTAGCTTTATAACTTTGAGTGCCATTTTGTTTCAAGAGATCTAGAAGCTCTTTATCTGACTTACCTTGAGTACCTGCCAAGTCTACTTCATAGAAGTAGAGGCCTTTGCCCAATTTTTCTACTGGTGGAAGGGCAGGATTTTTAGCTGAGCCGTTGTCTGACCATGGAGCCTTGTCTGAGGCTTTCAAGATAAGGCGAGTCAACATACCGTCACCGGCGAAGAATTCATACGGAATGACTTGGTTGACACCTGCTGTGAATGGGCCTGGGAAGTTCGCTTTGTCCAAGTAAGTGGCTGGGACGTCTACTGTATCTTTAGTATTGTCTGCTACACCTTTTTTCACTTCAGCTGGAGTGGTTAAGCCATTCAAATTGACATCCAAATCCTTAGTCGCTACGAGGTTGCTCAAGTCTGCCTTGCCATCTTTAGCACCGTATACCTTGATAGTGGCTTTATAGCTTTGAGTGCCGTTTTGTTTTAAGAGGTCAAGAAGCTCTTTGTCAGATTTACCTTGGGTGCCGGCCAAGTCCACTTCATAGAAGTAAAGGCCTTTGCCCAATTTTTCTACTGGTGGAAGGGCAGGATTTTTAGCTGAACCATTATCTGACCATGGGGCCTTGTCTGAAGCTTTCAAAATCAGACGAGTTAACATACCGTCTCCCGCGAAGAATTCGTATGGGATGACTTGGTTGACACCGGCTGTGAATGGGCCTGGGAAGTTCGCTTTGTCCAAGTAAGTGGCTGGGACGTCTACTGTGTCTTTGGTGTTATCGGCCACGCCCTTTTGCACTTCAGCTGGAGTGGTTGCTGGTTGAGCTTCATTTGCTTCACGGTCTTGTCCAGAAACTGTAGGCGCAGGATTTGTCGCAGGTTTAACCGCATCCTCTGTTTCTTTCTTAGATTCTGGTTTTGCTTGCACTTCTTCTTTTGGTGCTACTACTTGGTCTTTAGCAGCTACATCCGCTTTTTCTGGAGAACTTGTAGTATCCAAGCTTGCTTTAGGTGCTGAGTCTGCCTGTTCTGAATGAAGAGCTGTATCGACTGCTTCTTTGAGAAGTTCTGCTGGTAAGTCGCTCTTTTCACTCACCGAAGCAGCGTCTGGCACAACTTTGGCAGGGGTCGGATTGACCACATCGGCACGTACAGAACTTGGTTGACCAACTAGGACAAAGAAGCCACTGGCTACAACAACTGAGGCAACACCGACACTAAGACGGCGAATAGACCAACGAGTATATCTTTGATTTGGATTGAATTTCATAGGATTCTCCTTAGAGTTTTTCTTTATTTGATGACTCTAGTATAATCTCCTAAAATTAAACAGGATTAAGAAAAAGTTAAAATTTTTCTTAAATCCCTCTTATAAAATACTTATATTAATTAAATCCATAAACAGACTTGGTAATTTGATAGACAACATTAGAAAGTTTGCGAGCTGGCAAGACTGAATGTTTGGTCAAACGGCTGAGCATGGTCTTACGGATAGCCTGAAAGACCTCTGGATTTTTCTGCTGAATATAGGTCCACAGCTCACGTTTTTTTGCAAGATGCTCTGCTGTTCCAGCTCGGTTGAGCAGGGCACTGGAAATAACCGTCGTGATTTCAATATGATTCAGTAGATATTCTCTCATTTTTGGGTGGCTTACTCTAGATAAATCAAGCTGGTCTACCAAGAGTCGATTGACCTTGAGTTGCTGGTCAATGCGCTTAATCATCACTTGCTCATTGACAGACTGGTCCTCACGCCCAATCAAATAACGATAGAAATCGACAGGAAGATAGTACATGGTCTTGACTTGCTGAAGGGGGGTAAAGACAAAAAGATTATCGACATAAAAGGTATGCTCAGGCAATTGGAACTGGCTAGCACGCAATAAATCTGTCCGGTAAATCAGCGAGTGCATCATGATATACTGGCCTTTTGAGAAATTTCCGACCTGATCCCAGCCAAAAATCTGTTGGACAGGCAAGACTGACTCATAACTCATACTCTTCTTACGAGACTGACCTTCCTTTTCATAGACAAAATTAGTCACAAAGGCGTCAACCTCTTGACCATCACCCTCTAGTTCCTGCAAGGTTTCAAGAATCTTTAGGTAAGCACGAGGATCCACCCAGTCATCACTATCCACTACTTTAAAATAGCGCCCAGAAGCCTCCGCCAAGCCACGATTGACCGCACCGCCATGGCCCTTATTTTCCTGATAGATAGCTCTAACGATGTTAGGATACTTGCTGGCTAAACGCTCAGCGATTTCCTGAGTCTGGTCCTGAGATCCGTCATTGATAATCAAAATCTCAACTTGCTCACCACCAATCACTAGCGACTCCACACAGTAATGAAGATAGGCAGCGGCATTATAGCTGGGGATGGCGATAGACAATAACTTCATAATCTACTCCTTTAGGGGACTGATTTTTTCTTTCTCTCTTGTCACTTCTTTCTATTCTACCATAAAGTCCAGTTTTTGAAGGACTTTTACTGGAATACAAGGTGTTCTCCCAATTTCCTATCTTGAACATTAAAAAAGAGGGAAATTCCCTCCTTACGAATTTAATTCTGCCAAGTCATCTAGATACTGGTTGTTAATGACCGCCAAGATATAGGCATCCGCCTTCAAGAGGTCATTAGGGCCAAATTGGACATCCAGCGGTGAATTTTCTTGTTCACGAAATCCTAGGACATTGAGGTTATATTTGCCACGTAGATCCAGCTGGCTCAGGCTTTGACCTGCCCAAACACTCGGAATTTTCATCTCCACGATAGACACATTTTTATCCAGCTGAAAGACATCAACATTGTTATGAAAGAGAATGGTCTGCGCTAGAGACTGCCCCATTTCATACTCAGGTGAAATCACCGAGTCAGCACCGATTTTTTCCAGTACCTTCTTAGCTGTCTGGCTTTTGACCTTGGCAATAACCCTTGGTACCCCTAGACTCTTACAATGCATAACTGCAAGCACACTCGACTCTAGATTTTCCCCTGTTGCGACTACAACCGTGTCACAGGTATCAATCCCTGCGGTTCTGAGGAGTTCCTCATCTGTGATATCACCAACTACTCCACGCGCCAAAACTGGTTCAAATTGATTGATGTGCTCGGCGTGGTCGTCAATGGCAATGATATTCATATCTTGCTTGGCGAGGGCCGTCAGGACACTACTCCCGAAAATCCCCAAACCTAAAATTCCAATCGTACGATCTGACATAGTTCTTCCTTTCTTATCCAATACTAATATCTGCTTTCATATACTGAATCAAATCTTTCTTATCAGGCTGGTAATCCGCTAGACTAACCAGCAAGGTTAAGGGACCGATACGGCCGATAAACATGAGCACCATGACAATGCTGAGAGCTAGCTTACCCAGTTCTGGCGTCAGATTTGCCGTTACCCCAACTGTCGCAAGGGCTGAAATGGTCTCAAACATAAGATAGATAAAGCGCGGTGTTCCTTCTGCTGTAATTCCCAACAACATCAAGCCCAACAAGAAGGTCATCAAAAAGATAATGAAGACACTAAAGGATTTTTGGACTGTTCGAGCCTCAATGGTTCTCTGCGCAACATTAGCATGAGGTAAGCCCAACAATTCACTACGCGCAAAGACCAATAAGACAAAGAAAGTCGTAATCTTGAGACCCCCAGCCGTCCCTCCAGGCGCCCCACCCAGAAACATCTGTAGGATATAGATAAACAGGGTCACAGGCCGAGCTTGGGTGTAATCAATAGAGGCAAAACCAGCCGTTCTCATGCTGACGGTTTGGAAAAAGCTAACCAGCACTTTCTCTGGAACACCGAGATTGCCAATGGTTCCTGGATTGTGCCACTCCGTAAAGAGAGTAGATACTGTCCCAAACAGCAAAATCCCTGCAGTCAAGAAGAGAACCAGCTTGGTGTGGAAACGCAGACGGCGTTTTTTCTTCTTGTCAAACTGGGTTGCCAAGTCAAACCAAACCATAAAGCCAAGACCACCTGTGATAATCAAGCCAGCAATAACCAGATTAATCAAGGGATCCGTCTGAAAAGCCACTAAACTGCTACTGCCGAAATTATCAAAACCAGCATTACAAAAGGCTGAAATAGCTAAGAAGATAGAGGTAAAAATACCCCGTCCCCAACCAAACTCAGGAATAAAACGAAAACTTAGTAGGAAGGCACCCAAGCCCTCCACCAGAAAAGTCGTCAAAAAGATGGACCGCATAAAAGCCTTCAGCGACCGAGTCTCCCCGTAACTGAAGCTCTCCTGAATGGTTTCACGACTGCGAAGACTAAGCTTTTGCTTCCCCTGAATATAAAAGACCCCGATAAAAGTCATGAGACCTAAGCCACCAATCTGTATCAAGAGCATACAAATCAACTGCCCCCAGACATTATAGGTAGTAGCCACCGGTTGCGTAGAAAGGCCGGTTACACAGACCATAGACACCGTCGTAAAAAGATGGTCAAAATAAGTGGCCTGCGAACCGCTCGCCTGAACAAAAGGCAAACTCAAAAGGAGAGAGCCTATAAAAATAACTCCAGCGAAACTTAAAAAAATCCGACGTGCTGGCGAAAGTCCACCAAAGACTCTTTCAAGTTTTTTCACAAATAATTTGAATAACATACATCCATTGTACCATAAAAAGAAGAAGAGTAGCTAGAACTTAGAGGCTATCTCAAGGCAGAGTTCCAAGGCCTTCTCGAAAGCTTCTGAACCCCAGTCACGACTGTCGTACTGGTCCAAGTCCGCTAAGGAATCAGCTGTGAACAGCAACTCTCCCCAGAGAACCCCACGCAGTTGGGCTACTGCCGCAAGCGCAGAACACTCCATCTCTACAACAGCACAGCCTTCTTCCTTACGATAGGCCACCTTTTCAGCCGTTTCTCGGTAAAAACCGTCTGTCGTCCAGGTCACGACTTCTTCATAAGGAATCCCTCTGGCGTCCAAAACTTGCTCAATAGCAACAATAGCCTCTGGCTGCATTTCCATATAACGAGAAGGTGCTACATAGTGGTAACTAGCTCCTTCGTCTCGTAGAGCCCGAACAGGGACTAGAAAGGCATTTTCCTCTATATCAGCTAAGACTCCACAGGTACCTGTAGAGATAATCTGCTCCACACCATAGCCAATCAACCAATCCATAAACTGAGCCGCTGGAGCGGAGCCGACAGGCGCTTGAGCCAGACAAATCTTCTCACCCTTGTAGTTGATGACGTAGACTGGATAGGGCTTGGTGGCAGAAATGAATTCGCCGACACAGTCCGCCCCTACTTCCCTCGCATAGCGGTCAATCTCCTCACCTAAAAATGCATAGACACACTTCTTGGGCAAGTGCAAGTCCAGCCCCTCGTGATTGGGCATGATGACTGCCTGAGGATTGTCATCAAACTCTAAAATAGGAATCGCATGTTTCTGAATCATAGCCCACCTCCTCTGATTTTGTACTATTGTATCAAAAGATGACCGAGTGTCAAGGAGGAAGTTGAGGAACTGAGGAGAAAAAAGCATCCCAGCTACGAGATACTTTGAACTTGATTAATGAAGCAGACTTGCTAAGAGATAGGGTAGGTAAATGTGAGCTGGGTAAAAGATGATGAAACCTACCAAAAAGAAACAACCCCCGCTGTTCCTTTTTACTTCTATTTCACAGGTATCTCCTTACTCACACACGCAGGATTACCAGCTAGTACAACGTTGTCGCCGAAGGACTTGGTGATTACAACCTGTCTATCTTGCTAAACGAATACGGGTCACGATTCCGTCTGGGTCTGTGATTTCCAACTGGTTCGATGTCAACCACTTGATTGGTGCATCAACTTCTTGTGCTCGTTGCGCAATCGTTAGCAGTTCTTCCTTACTCGCAACCTCAATGACATAATAGACTAAGCCTGGCAAGCCTTGCTTACGCGGAGCCAGATCTTCTCCTCCCCATTCGTTGACTGCCAAATGATGATGATAGTCCCCAGCCGCAATCCAACTAGCGCTAGGCACACTGAATTTATCCTCTAGTCCTAACACCTTTTGATAAAACTGGCTGGACTTTCGACTATCCTTGACGGACAAATGGATATGCCCCATTCTCGTACCCTCTGCTAAAGTAAAGGGCTCTACTCTTTCCCCTAACTCATAGATATCCTGTGCCGCAAGAGCCTCCGTCACTCCGATAATGCGTCCATCTTCTCGAATATCCCATGTGGAAATCGGCTTATCTCGATAGAGTTCGATACCATTTCCCTCCAAATCCTCCAAATAAAGGGCCTCACTGTAACCGTGGTCTGCACCGCCGACAAGAGAAATCTGTAAATCTGTCAGGTGTTTTAAGACATCTGCCAAAGCCTTGCGTGTCGGCAAAAGAATAGCCAGATGATAAAGATCATAATGTTCCCTTACTTCATCGCTCTCTTGTGCTTGAATCAAGTGTACCAAGGCTTTTCCACCAAGGCCTAGAATGGCCTCTGTCTCAGTTTGAGATAAGATTTCTAAACCAATAATTTGATGATAAAAGGCTGTTTGACTTGCTAAATCCTTTACATTTAAAACTGCCTCTGCTAAATAAATGTGGCTCTTGTATTCATAGGTCATAAATGTTCCTCTTCTCATGTTGTAATTCTTATCATTACAACTATTATATAATTTCCATCAAGAAAGTCAAGCCAGACAACTCAAAAATAAGGCCATTTCAGGATAAGATAAAGTAAATCTTTCCATAATAAAACGCATATTATCAAACTTTTCAGCACCTGACAATATGCGTTATTTTAATTTTAAAGACTTTTTGACCAGCTGTTTTTACTTAACAACAAGCTCATAACGTGTCTTACTTGTGAAGGTTTGACCAGCTTTAAGAATGACTTGGTCTTTGAGGTCACTGTGAATGGCATCTGGCAAAGCTTGGGCTTCAAGAGCAATCCCATTGTGCTGAATCATTGGTTTACCAGCCACAAGGACACTCTCATCTACAAAGTTTGCTGTATAAACTACAAAACATGGAGCCTCCGTCTTGAAAAGTAAGAAGCGTCCTGAGTGCTGATCATAAAGGAATCCAGCATTGTCATGACCTTCAGAAAGCGCAAATGGATGGTCTAAACCAGAAACTAGCTGGATTTGCTCATCATCCTCTTCAAATATATCCTTCAACAAGGCACCATTATAGATGTGTCTAACCACATCACGATCAGCATCCGGAGTTTTAGCTGGAACACCATCGGGTGCAATTGGGTAAATGCCTTTTGTATTTAGTTGGAATACATGGCGATCAACCGTCTGCGTGAAATCACCAGACAAGTTAAAATAGCTGTGGTTGGTTGGATTAACCAAGGTATCTTGATCTGTTGTTATTTTATAACTTACCTCGTAAGCTCCATTTTCTTCTAAGCGATAACTAATCCAGATTTTGAGATTTCCTGGAAATCCACCTGTCCCATCCACTCGTTCTGTATAAAGAGTCAAACCATGATCACTTACTTCTACAACTTCAAACAAGCTAGAATCCCATCCAGTTGAACCACTGTGATTACAGTTGCTTGCATTGTTGACTTCCAGATGATAGGTTTGACCATCTAGTTCAAAAGTCGCGCCAGCAATACGACCTGCTACGGGACCCACACTAGCTCCATGCTTGGGACTATTTCCCACATAGCTTTTAAAATCATCAAATCCCAAGATAACATTGGCAAAGTTTCCAGACTTATCAGGAGTTACATAACGCAAGATAGTCGCACCATAAGTCATAACCT
The DNA here is from genome assembly GCF_041432315.1 of Streptococcus sp. 27098_8_76. Taxonomy (GTDB): domain Bacteria; phylum Bacillota; class Bacilli; order Lactobacillales; family Streptococcaceae; genus Streptococcus. The sequence goes on from NZ_JAPVZI010000012.1 coordinate 11,572, forward strand.
CTAACTGATAACCTGCATCAGTCTCAAAGCGATAAGCTAGGATATCTTGTTCATCAACTCTTCCAAATACACGCTCTGTATATGCTTTCATTCGTTTCTCCTTCTTTCTAATTCTATTAAGCAAACAAACCATAGAAAGGCTATTCACAATCTATGGTTTACTTGTATGATTTACAAAATCCTTTATCAAGAATTTATAAACACTCCCTTATTTTTGGTACTCATGAATGATTACACCTTGTACCACTCGGTTTACTGTACCTGTAGGTGATGGTGTATCTGGTTTATTTTCAACTTTGAGTGAAGTCAATAGGGCAAAGAGTTGAGCGTAAACGATGTATGGGAAGACACGGTAAATATCGTTCAAGACACCTCCACATCCAAGCGCTACTTCTTTTACATTTTCAAGACCAAAGGCTTGGTCACTCAAAAGTACAACACGGCGAGCGATCTGATCACCTGCAACTTCACGAACCAAATCCAAATCATACTTACGAGTATAATCTGTCGTTGTACCAAAAACTAAAACGATTGTATCTTCGTTGATCAATGATTTTGGACCGTGACGGAAGCCAACAGGGCTTTCATACATAGTTGCAACTTGACCAGCTGTCAATTCTAAAATCTTAAGTTGCGCTTCATGAGAAAGGCCGAAGTAAGGACCCGCACCAAGGTAGATAACACGGTTAAAGTCTAGGTCAACAAGCTCTTTGACATCTTCTGCATTGTCTAGGACTTTACGTGCAAGACTAGATACAACTTCAAAACGTTCAGATTTCACAGCAAATTCTGTTGGATCAAAGACCAAGAGAGCTGTCAACATCATAGACGTAAAGCTAGATGTCATGGCAAATCCAGCGTCATTTGAAGCAGCAGGTTGCAAAAGCAAGAGGTTACGTTCATCCCCGTGTGCCTGAAGAGCCAACTTCCCTTCTGCAGCACAAGTAATGGTCACTTGGTATAGCTCATCAACCAAGGCTTTAGCCAAATCAACAGTCGCCACACTTTCAGGCGAATTCCCACTACGAGCAAAAGATACAAGAACCGTCGCTACATCTTTTTTAAGATAAGTTTCTGGATTGGCAACGATATCGGTTGTAGCAATGGCATTGAAATTCCACTTGCGTTCGTCATAAACTTCCTTAAAGTATGGTACCAAGGTATCTCCTACATAAGCAGACGTCCCAGCACCTGTCAAGATGACCTTGATATAGTCATGTTTATCAGCAATCCCTTGTAGGAAGGCCGCAATTTCTTCACATTGTTCTTGATAAGATTCAAAAGCTTCTTTCCATACATCAGGCTGTTGGTAGATTTCACGTGTTGTAATTTCAGCACCTAATTTAAGTAAGTCTTCTTTTGTATAATTTAGCATTGAGTTCCTCTTTTTCTATTAAATATGGGAACGGGAGTAAGCCCCATTCCCATGTATATTCTATAATAAAGTGCTCTAACGATTTTCACGTTATCACATGAATTGAATTGAGTTCCAACTAAAATCTTTGGGAAAAAGACCGATTATCGTCGAAGCATCGCTCCATCCTCTTATCGCCTATTTTCCCTGTGATTTTCACGTTGTCACATCTTATTCATCTTCGTCATCATCGAAGCCCGCTAACAGGTCATTGACTTTCACAATGCTTTCTGCAGCACGGTTCTTATAGTCCGCATCTGCGCCTGTCAGGCTCGCATTGATAAATTCAATCACCATTGGAAGATTCATCCCTGCATAAAGTTCGATGTCACGACCTTCCATGATCAAACGACTGACCACGTTACAAGGTGTCCCACCGAGAAGATCCGCAAAGACTAGGAAATCATCCAACCCTTCAATAGCAGCTTCGAATTTTGCAGTAAAGTCTTCTGGGCCATCTTCTGGAAGAAGAGCTACTGTGTAAATGTTGTCTTGTGGGCCCATAATCATTTCTGTGCTACCTTTAAGCTCCTCACAGAAGCGACCATGGCTCACCAAAATTAATGATTTAGTCATAAGGAATTACATTCCAAATGCAAAGTGACCAAGGGCAGAAAGACCTACTGCAAGAGCGATAATGATACCGATAGCTTTAGTAGAAGTCATACCTTTCTTACCAAGCAACCAGAAGATAAAGGCAGTAAAGATTGCTGGAAGCAAACGTGGGAAGATTTGGTTCAAGATGTCTTGGAAATCAATCATCTTTTCACCGATTGGCAACTTGTAAGAAATTTCAAAGTTAATCATTGTTGCTACAAGAGCACCCATCATGAAGACACCAAGTACAGATGCAGCGTCAATCAAAGCTGTCAAGGTACTTTGCATGTTGTTGATAAGGTTAACCCCTTCTTTGTAAGCAAATTCCAACTGTTTCCAACGGAAGATATCATACGCTACTGCAACTGCAATCCAAAGGAAGATACCCCAAGGTTGACCAGCGATCGCCATAGTTGCTGCGACTGACCCCATGATAGCAGGTACAAGTGAACCAAAGATTGTATCCCCAAGAGGAGCGAATGGTCCCATCAAACCTGTCTTGATACCGTTAACGGCGTCTTTTGAACCCACACCATCTTTTTCTTCCATGGCAAGGTCAAAACCAGCGATAATGGTATGGAAGAATGGTGAAGTATTGAAGAATTGAGTATGAACTTTCATCATTTCTTTCAATTCAGGAGTGCCATCCCCATACATTTTACGCAACTGAGGCAAGATCATGTAAAGGTAACCAGAAGCTTGCATACGTTCGTAGTTCCAACCTAATTGGAAAGTAAACAAGCTACGTTTGTTGATTTGATTAAAATCTTCTTTTGTAAGTTTGTAATTAGAATTCGTCATCTTCGATTTCCCCACTTTCTGATGGTGTAGAAGGTGCTGCTACAGCTACTTTTTGGCTATTTTTGAAGTGAAGCACTGCAAGGAAAATACCTACGATAGAAATACCAATCATAGACAAACCTTTGAAGTTGTTCACGAAACCAATTTTTTCAGCAACTTCAGCAGGAAGAGTACCTACGATACCAGCAACAGCGCCACCAAGACCTGTTACATATGAGTAAAGAACAGTCAACATAGCCGTCAAACCAAATCCCATAGCAAGATAGTGAAGGTTACGTTTAACTGGAAGGTAACGAAGCAAGATTGCAAATCCAAGACCTGGAAGCATACGTCCTGCGAGTGTCAAACCATCTGCAATCCATTGGTATTCTGTCACTAAGTCTACTACATGTTGTACAAAGGCACCACCAAAAGCAAGCGCAAAGAAGACTGGAAGGGCACGAGATAGAGCCCAAGGAATCGCACCAAGCAAGTAGTTGCGTTCAATACCTTTATAGTCAAAGCGTTCGATGGCAGCATCCACACGGTGAGCGAAGAAGGTAGTAGTCATACGTCCAAGAACGTCGAAGTAAGTCAAGAGAGCTGCTACTGGTACAGCGATTGTAGTAATTGCAAGCGGTGCATCAATTCCTTGTGAAACAGAGAAGGCTGTCGCAAGAACCGCACCAGAAGTTGCGTCGATACGAGAAGCACCACCGAAGGTACCAACCCCAAGAACGAACAGTTGCAAGTTACCACCGATAAGCAAACCAGTAGTCACATCTCCCATGATTAAACCAGTAATGAAACCAGCAAATACAGGGGAACCTGCAGATGAAACGATCGTCAACTCATCACAGATTTGATAAGCTGAGTACAAAGTGAGAAGTAAAATTTGCCACCATTGTATCATAACAATGACCTCCTAAAAAATTTTTTCCTATTTTAATAAGCTCAAAAAGTCTGAAATTGGATCATTTGGAACCATTTGAGCAGTAAGTTTAACACCTTTTTCTGCCAGTTTGTGGAAGTCTTCCACATCCTTGTCCACTACGTTGATAGAACGTGTGATGGCGCGAGTTTCTGGTGTTTGAGACATATTCCCAACATTGAGGGTTTCAAGTGGTACACCTGCTTCGACCAAGCCAAGGAAACGGTCTGGTTTACGAGCCACGATAAAGAGACGTTGGCTATCGTACTTACCAGCAAGAATATTGGCTGCGGCTTTCTCAACTGGCAAGATACTGAGCTTCACACCTGGTGGTGTCGCAAGTTTCAAACCACTCTTTTCAATATCGTTGTTGACAACTTCGTCGTCTACAACCATAATGCGTGAAACATTTAGTTTTCCAGCCCAAAGATTGGCTACTTGTCCGTGGATCAAACGTCCATCGATACGGCATCCTACAATTGTCATAAGTTTTCCCCCTTTATGTGTTTTAGTGTAGGTTTACGAGTTAAATGAATCTCTTCTTTATATTGACCTTCTGTTTCAAAAATTATGATGCGATTAGCACCTTCTTTGAGAAAACTGTGAGGGATATAAAGTGAGAGGGTTGGCCCGACGTTCCAAAAACGTCCTAGGTTATGGCCATTAACAAAGGCAACTCCCTTACCAAACTCAGACAAGTCTAAGTAGGTATCCTTTGGCACTTCAACTGTGAAGTCGTAAGCGTAAAAGGCTGGTTGTCCTTGAGTCCATCCTTTTGAGAAATCAATTTTCTCAGGATTGTCTAGTGGGAGTGGATAGTGTTTCCAGTTTAGTAAGAAATGCAAATCCTTACAAACCCCTGTCCGAATTCCCTTACGTTGCGTATCCGCTAAGAACTTGTGACCATAGTTGACACGCCCCATATTTTCTACCAAAATATCTAACCTAGATAACGCTTTCTTTTCACCTTGATAAAAAATATCTTCCCCAATCTCTGTCTGATATTGGGTTTTGACCCACTGACCATCGACATAAAGCTGAGCCCTATCTCGACCGTCAATGATACGAAGTCTTTCTTCTTCTGCATCCCAGTTTGTTTCTGTTCGATAAAGTAGGTAGCCATAACTTTGTCCCAACTCCTCCATCTTTTTAGGATAGAGACTTTCTATCGGACTTGACAAGCTATCCAAGGTTTCAAACAAGGAAACTTTTTCAACTAGTGGAATAGCATCCAACTCCATACTCTCTTTGTAAAGTGGTTCCAACTGTGGATACTCTGGGAAATGGGTTGCCATCATCTTCTTGACTGCCAAATATTTGGCAGTTGGATTTCCTTCTTCATCCAGAAGAGCATCGTAATCATAAGATGTAACTTGTGGCAAGTCCAGAGTCCCTCGAGCTGAGCAACCATTCATGAAACCAAAGTTTGTACCACCATGGAACATGTAGAGATTGATAGAGCCTTGTTCCAAAACTTCTCGAACTGCATCTGCCAACTCTTTGGGATCCCGTGTGATAATCGGTTCTTTCCAACGGTTGAACCAGCCGTCCCAGAACTCCATACACATGAGTGGCCATTTCTTACCATGCTCATCAAAGAATTCCTGCATCTGTGAAAAGTTATAAGGTGCCTTAGAACCAAAGTTCCCTGTCACAAAGAGGTCATCTTCGATTAAGGTTCCAGCTTTCAGAGTAGCTCTCCATGGACCATCTGATGTAAAGAGGGGACAAGTTACACCACGCTCTTCCATCAACTGTCGAATTGCTCTCAGATAAGCCTTATCTTCTCCATAAGAACCATACTCATTTTCAACCTGCATCATAAGGATATTGCCATCATTGTCCAACAAATGTGGAACCAATCGTGACAAGAGCTGGTCATAGTAGCGACCGACAGCCTCAATATAAGCAGGATCTGAGGAACGAATCCTCATGTCTTTGGTTAAGAGCCAAGCTGGTAAGCCACCGAATTCCCACTCCGCACAGATGAAGGGTGACGGACGAACGATAGCGTAGAGACCCAAATCTTGCGCTGTCTGTAGAAATCGCTCCAAATCCAGAGCTCCTTCAAAATGAAACTCACCCTCACGAGGCTCGTGTAAATTCCAAGCAACATAAGTCTCTACCGTATTAAAACCAAGAGCCTTCAAGTTATAGAGCGAATGATACCAATCTTCTGGAGGAACCCTAAAATAATGAATGGCGCCAGATAAAATCTTAAATGATTTTCCATCGAGATAGAAATCATCTCGTATCTCAAATCGTGTCATATTCTTACCTTCTGACAACTAAAGTTTACGCTTTCATTTGTTGATATATTGAATATAACTCAATATACCACATTTGTCAATAGCTTTTCACAATTTTTTTCATTTTTCACTAAATTTTACACAAAAAACTTATAAAAATCTTGTAATCTATAGTCATAACAACATTTTAGCACCATGTATAAAAATGTATAAAACCTCCTATTTTTTATGTAAATTAACCTTATAGCCTATTATTCTAATTTTTTTATTCAAAAGGCTACTATTCTTTCCGGTTTTATGGTAAAATCTTTAACGGAGAAGGAAAATCGAGGTGAAATTATGGCAATTCCAAAGTATCAATATATAAAAGATGAATTAAAGAACAAAATCATTTCTGGCCAATTCGCTAGTGGAGATAAATTTTACACTGAAGCTGAATTGATCGCTATGTATGATGTAAGTTCTATCACAGTTGTCCGCGCCTTAAACGACCTTGCCAAAGATGGCTATATTGTCCGCCAACAAGGAAAGGGTACATTCGTTTCACGCGCACGCAAACACAAACTCGTAGAGTTTTCTGATGTAGAAGTTTTTGAAACTAAAGATGATAAAGTGACCGTCCTTTCTATTGAGCGTGGAAACAAACTAAGCTACTTAGAAAAACTTGGACTACGCGGTAACCAATTCTACTACAAGATTGAACGTGTACGCGAAACAAATGGTGTCGTATACATCTATCACACATCTTATATTCCAGAACAATACATCAACGCAAATTATCCAAATCTTGAATATTATAGCTCTATCTATAACCGTTTCAAATTGGATTATCACATCCACATGAATGATGAACATTTTGAAGAAATCAATGAAATAGCATTTCCAACTCCAGAACATGCGGCTTCAGTCCTCGGAGTCGATGAACAATTCCCTAGCGTTTTACAAACCAAGACTACTAAATTAGAGTCTACTGGTCAGGTTCTCGCTTACAGCGAAACTTATAAACGAGCGGATTACTACAAAATCAAATTCATTTCATGTGACCGTGATCACTAAGAAGAAAGCCTAAGCCTAATCGCTTGGGCTTTTTCTATGCTTATTATATAACATAGTAGATTGAAATAGAATATGGACAAATCGATTAGGAAATTCAAATCAATTTCTAGTAATATTTTAGAAGTCACAGTATACTATTCTATATTCAACATATTATAAATATTGGTTATTTTTTCAAAAGCACTTTAATAAAAAAGAAAAATCGAAGTTCTGCTACTCCAGTAAATAGAGTAATAGAACTTCGATTTTATTTTAATTATCCTAAACCAAGACGTTCAAAAATATCATCCACTCGTTTGGTGTAGTAAAGAGGGTTGAAGATTTCGTCGATTTCCTCTTGTGTGAGGCGTGAGGTCACTTCTGAATCTGCTTCAAGAAGTGGTTTGAAGTCCACTTGATTATCCCAAGAGTAGGCTGTTTTTGGTTGTACCAAGTCATAGGCTTGCTCACGGGTCATCCCTTTTTCAATCAAGGTCAACATAGCGCGTTGGCTGAAAATCAAACCAAATGTCGAGTTCATGTTGCGGATCATATTTTCTGGGAAGACTGTCAAGTTTTTGACAATATTTCCAAAACGGTTAAGCATGTAATCAATCAAAATAGTCGTATCTGGTGTGATGATACGCTCAGCTGATGAGTGGGAAATGTCGCGTTCGTGCCAGAGAGCAACGTTCTCATAGGCCGTAATCATGTGACCACGGATAACACGCGCAAGACCTGTCATGTTTTCAGAACCAATAGGGTTACGTTTGTGAGGCATAGCAGATGAACCTTTTTGCCCTTTGGCAAAGAATTCTTCCACTTCGCGTTGCTCAGATTTTTGAAGACCACGAATCTCAGTCGCCATACGCTCGATAGAAGTCGCGATGCTAGCAAGAACTGCAAAGTACTCAGCGTGAAGGTCACGAGGAAGGACTTGTGTAGAGATTTCTTGAGCACGGATACCCAGCTTGTCGCAGACGTATTGCTCTACAAATGGAGGGATATTAGCAAAGTTCCCAACCGCACCAGAAATCTTACCAGCTTCCACACCAGCAGCCGCATGCTCGAAACGCTCGATATTGCGCTTCATTTCGCTGTACCAAGTGGCCAATTTAAGACCAAAGGTTGTCGGCTCAGCGTGCACACCGTGAGTACGCCCCATCATGATAGTGAACTTGTGCTCCTTAGCCTTGTCAGCGATGATGTTGGTGAAGTTTTCAAGGTCACGACGGATGATGTCGTTGGCCTGCTTATAAAGGTAACCATAAGCAGTATCCACCACGTCAGTAGAAGTCAAACCATAGTGGACCCACTTGCGCTCTTCACCAAGCGTCTCAGAAACTGCACGTGTGAAGGCAACCACATCGTGACGAGTCTCCTGCTCAATCTCCAAAATACGGTCGATGTCAAAGTCCGCTTTCTCACGAATCAAAGCCACATCTTCCTTAGGGATTTCCCCCAACTCAGCCCAGGCCTCGTCAGCCAAGATTTCCACCTCAAGCCAAGCACGGTATTTATTTTCTTCACTCCAAATGTTCGCCATCTCAGGGCGAGAGTAACGGTTGATCATGTTTATTCTCCTATAATATTATTTATCAAAAAACTGTTAAGTTCATCTTTTTTCTTAACTCCGATTGTTTTTTTCAGCGAAAGTTCTACTGTTTCAATATTTACACCTTTCTTATATGATATAATCTCAATAATTCTTGAAATCGTATTTTTTAATACATCTTCTCCGTAATTTGTATTAATTCCCCTAGATTTACATTGAATTTTGAAATCATTAAGATATTCGTTTTCCCTATATCTTTCTATAAGTACCTCGTTTCCCTGAAAAAATTGATTTGAATTATAAAAATCCTTCCAATCGCTTAATGCCTCCTCCCATTCTGTCCACTTTTCTTTTTGATGGGGAATGTTCGAATTTAAAAGTTTTAAGATACTTTTCTGACAATAGTTTTTATAACTTTCAATAATTTGATAATACGCTTCTTCAATCTTATACGGTGAAATTGGCAAAGTATATTCTTTAGTTTTTGTAAATTCAATTTTTTCTTTGAGAAGAGCAATTAAGATATTGAACGGTTCAAAAAAAGTCGAATCAACATTACAATAAAAATTAATATATTTTTCTAATTTTTTTATATTACCAGTACCTTTGAAATCTTCTTTTAATAATGCACGTAAATTCAATTTTTCAAATATTCTATATACCTTTTGAATACTAATTAAGGTTGAAAATTGTTTTTCGAATTCTTCGTCAATATCTTCATGATATCTTTCAAAAAAATAAACTTCATTTTCAATTTTATTTACTATAATTAAAATTGAATCCCCTTTGTAAAATACATATACATTCAATTCTTCTTTAAAGGGTCTCTTTAAAAATAAAAAGTACTTTTCACGTATATCAGAAACTATAGCTTTACACGATAAATCCGTAACTTTCTGCTCGTCAAATTCTTTTCTTGGAACCAATGTTAGCCAATAGCCATCTATTTCCTCTATACGTAATACTTTATGTTCAAACTTCATTTCCCACCTACTATTCACGAACTGGATAAAATGTTATTATATTCCTATTTCTTTTTACAATTTTAACAAGAATGTTATTACAAATATAAACACCACTAGTTGGATCGACTAATCGACATGAGTGTTCTATCATATCTAAAACCTGCTGTCTAGACCAAGTCTCTGGAAAAAAAGTTGAATACCCTCGGTTGGATTCCTTTAGAATATGAGTGTTTTTGCTACGTACCATATATTCAAAAATATTACCACTAATTATTGCTTTTGTATCCGGAAGAACCTCTGCATTTTCATCTCCAAGATTTCTATTACAATGATACCCTTTAGGAGAGCCAGCTCTACTTATTTCTCCTAAAAATACGTGTTCCAATGCTCTACTTGACAAACTATAATTATTTGTAACCTCATTCATAAGTCACTGTTCCCTTTTACAATCAATCTCTTCTAGCAGTAGTCGAGTGTCTTCTCTTGCTGACTTTATCCTCTACAACAAGACTAGGCAACCTTTAAAGGATAAGACAACGAACCTTGTAATTAAATCCTGTCTTACTCACTCAAACTCTTCTTTCCCAACCCATACAGATGGATAATGATCTAGGGTGTTCAAATCTGTATCCAGCGGTAGATCGTAGATAGCTAAATAGTTTTCAGGGTATTGTGCAACTAGTTCTTCATATTTAGCCTTTACCTTTTCGTGATCACTACTAGCATACAAGACTTCAACGACTGCTCCAGTCTTATCCTTTTCAACAAATGCGTTAACGATGATTTGAATCATAGACTTGTCCTAAAAATCAATCCCTTTCCCAAATTCCCCAGCCTCATCCGGCACATCACTAAACAATGTCACATGTCCCATCTTGCGGTTGTGCTTTGCTTCTATTTTACCATACATGTGGAGGTGGGCGCTTGGATTTTCTGTGACATATTTTTCAGCGACCTCGATATGCTGGCCGAGAACATTGAGCATGACAGCTGGCGCATGCAGGTAGATAGCTGGCAATGGTGCTCCGAGAACGCCCAAGATATGGGTATCAAATTGAGAGAAATCACAGGCTTCAATCGAGTAGTGACCAGAATTGTGTGGACGTGGCGCAATTTCATTAACAATGATGTCATCAGCAGTCGCAAACATTTCCACACAAAGTGTTCCAGACAAGTTCAGTTGTTCTGCGATTCGCACTGCCATGGCTTTGGCTTTTTCTGCTAGATTTTCTGAAATGCGAGCAGGCACAATGGTCTTAGATAGGATGTTGTTACGGTGGATATTTTCCTGAACTGGGAAAACCGTCACGTCCTGACCATTTCCAGAAACGATAACAGAGATTTCAATGTCAAAGTTGACAAATTCTTCCAAAACGCAGTCGGCTAAGTCAGCTAGTGCATGGGCTTCTTCCAAGTCTTCTGCCGAGCGAATGACCTTTTGTCCATGGCCATCGTATCCACCTGTCGCAGTCTTAAGGACATAGTTTTTCGATAGGTCAATATCTGCCAAGTCTTGGCTAGAATTCACAACCTTGTAAGGTGCTACAGTGACTTGTGCCTTATTTGAGAGAAAGTCCTTTTCAAAAATACGATTTTGCGAAATGCGGAGCAGATCTGTTCCTTGAGGGAGTTGCCCATCCTTGATAACGGCATCCAAACCGTCAGCGTCGACATTTTCAAATTCATAGGTAAGAACATCACAGCGCTCTGCCAGCTGACGAAGAGCATCCACATCATTATAAGGAGCCACTATGATCTCCGCCACGCTAGAGGCTGGGCAATCCGTAGCAGGATCCAGCGCGATAACCTTGTGGCCCATGTAGATAGCAGAAATGGCCATCATCTGACCCAGCTGGCCACCACCGATAATTCCGATTATTTTAGATGAGCTCATTTGTTGACTCCTCTGCGATTTTTCCTTGTTCTTCTGCAAAATCTGCCAAAGCTGTCGCGATAGCCTGATCCTCTACTGATAGGAGACGAAGGGCAAAGAGGGCAGCGTTGGTCGCACCTGCTTCACCGATAGCCATAGTTGCTACAGGCACTCCACCTGGCATCTGGACGATAGAGTAGAGCGAGTCCACACCACTAAGGGCACGCGATTTTACGGGCACACCAATGACTGGAAGGGTTGTTTTAGCTGCGACCATACCTGGCAAATGAGCTGCGCCACCTGCACCTGCGATGATGACCTTGATGCCACGGCTACGGGCTTCTTCTGCATGCTTGAACATAATGTCTGGCGTGCGGTGGGCAGATACAACCTTCTTTTCGTAATCAACGCTGAAGCGGTCTAGGACTTCGGCGGTTTTTTGCATGGTTGCCCAGTCGGATTTTGAGCCCATGATAATGGAAATTACGGGTTTCATATTTTCTTAATTTCTCTCTTTTTAAACTAATTTATTATAATCTTTTGATAGTTGAAGCTGATAATATTTCTTAAATTCCCTGTTAAAGCTTTTAGAAGCCTGTATCAACTCATCCAATCTTCTACTTCTTTCGTCCAATTTCATTTTATCAAAATCTGATAAAAATTGATTACGCTCTTTTTCAAGATTATTTTGAAGAATATTGAGGTTATCTGAAATTTCTTTATCCATTAAAAATTTAATATTATCATAAACACTAAATATATAATTCAATGTGTTGATTGTATCTGTCGAAGACAAAAAATTTAATTTTTCTTTTCTTGAGATATACTCCATATAATAGACGTATAATTTTTCATATCTCATTTTTTTGACATCGTATTTACGTGTCTCATTAAATGATTTTATTGTGAACCAACTGTTCCATACCGCAACTAAGGCTGTTAGCAACGATATTATAATACTTAATTTTACAATCATATTCATACTCCCTTACTTCCGATATCTGTTCGGTAGAAGAGTCCTTCTGTTTTTTGTTTGTTAAGTTCGCTGTAGATAATGTTTTGAGCTTCTTTGACGGTGGCTGCTGTGGTAACCAGCATATAAACACGGCCACCGTTTGATAGCAGTGCTCTGCTATTTTCCGCAAACTTAGCCCCTGCATAATAGGTGATAGTGTCTTCTTCTGTCTTGGCTGGCAACTTGACACCTTTTTCATATTCTAGCGGGTAACCGTTGGATGCGACAACCACACCCAGAGTCACACCCTTGTCCGTCCAAGTGATGGCTGGTTCTTTACCTTCCAAAATATCAATAATATTTTGCGCAAAGTCAGATGTCAAACGAGGCAAGATAATCTGTGTTTCAGGATCTCCAAAACGAGCGTTGAACTCGATAACCTTAGGACCGTCCGCTGTCAAGATAAGCCCTGCGTAAAGGACACCAAGATACGGACGACCTTCTTTGATCATCCCTTCGAGGACTGGCTTGACAATCGTGTCAACCGCTGTATCAACCACACTCTGTGGCAAGTGTGGAACTGGCGCATAGGCACCCATCCCACCAGTGTTAGGCCCCTTATCGCCATCATAGGCACGTTTGTGGTCTTGCGCTGTCGGCATGATATAGAACTTGTCGCCATTGACAAAGGCAAATAGTGAAAATTCCTCTCCTTCAAGGAATTCCTCAATAACTACACGCGCACCTGAGTCACCAAATTTATTGTCCAAAAGCATCTCATGAGCTGCTTCGACCGCTTGCTCAACTGTCTCAGCAACGACGACACCCTTCCCAAGCGCCAAGCCATCCGCCTTGACTACGATAGGCGCACCCTGCTTTTCGATATAGGCCTTGGCTTCCTCGAAATCTGAGAATGTGCAATAGGCTGCTGTCGGAACGCCGTATTTGACCATGATTTCCTTGGCAAAATCCTTGGACCACTCTAGCTCTGCCGCCAATCTTGTCGGACCAAAGGCTTTGAGACCAGCTTGGTTAAAATCATCCACGATACCAGCAGCAAGGGCATCATCTGGACCGATAAAGGTCCAAGCAATATCGTTGGCCTTTGCGAAGTCAATCAATTTAGAATGTTCGGAAATAGAGGTATTTACCAATTCCAGACCATCCAGAGTCATCCCATCATTCCCAGGAGCTACAAAGACCTTTTTAACGTCTTTTGATTCAAGCAACTTCTTAGCAATCGCATGTTCACGACCACCCGAACCGACAACTAACAGCTTCATTTCTCAACCTCTTTTGCGAATTATTTAATAACATTATATCACAAATGTTCGTTTTAATCTTGTTTTGCTCCGCATTTTTACGCAAAAAAGGAAAGAAACTGTTTTCTTCCCTTTTATTTTCTTAATGTCTAAAATGTCTCACTCCTGTGAAGACCATAGTCAAGCCGTATTTGTCAGCAGCTTCGATGGATTCCTGATCACGGACCGATCCACCTGGCTGGATGATAGCCTTAATACCTGCTTTAGCGATTTCTTCCACGTTATCGGCAAATGGGAAGAAGGCATCCGAAGCAAGGACAGCACCGTCAAGACGGTCTTTAGCTTGGTCAATGGCAATACGGACTGAAGCCACACGGTTGGTTTGACCTGGACCAATACCAAGTGTCATATGGTCTTTGGTTACGATGATACCGTTTGATTTGACGTACTTGATGGCTTTCCAAGCGAACTCAAGAGCCGTAATTTTTTTACGGAAATTGTTTTTTGTGATATAATAATCCTAATAGGAGGATTGACAAATGCTAAAATACTTTTCAGTAAAGAATTATAAAAACTTTGAAAATGAAATCTCAATTAACTTTTCACAAGTCGGAGGTTATAAATTTAATGAGGACTGCTTATCAAATAATTTTTTGAGTAAAGTACTTATCTATGGTAGAAATGCTACAGGAAAATCCAATTTAGGTTTAGCATTATTTGATATTACCAAAAATCTTTCCAGTAGGTCCTTAATTGATGATCAAAATTTAACATCTTTTTTAAATAACAACTCTGACAACGCTATTGCTACTTTTTGTTATATATTTTTACATAATAACGATGAAATTAAATATATTTATACAAAAAATGAATATCAGATTATACAAACAGAATCACTATCTATAAATGACGAATTAGTTTGGAAAATAAATTTGTCTACTGACCCAATATCATATAATGCTGTGGAGGACATAGCCAATAAACTAGGTATCATAAACAACGATTTCAACATACTAATAGATAATTATCGAGATCAGGTTTCAAGTGACAAGCAAGATTTAGACGGAGAAAACAGATCTTTTTTAACATGGCTGATAACTAACACCTCTAAGTCAGATGATTCTATTCTCACATATCTCCGAACATTTATACGAAACATGGTGCTTATTAATCATGAAGCCCCGAAACATTTTATAAATCGTTGGTTCCAGCGTACACTTGATCACAAAGAGACAGCAAAAGGACTGGAAGCATTTCTTAATAGCATGGGTATAAACTGTCACTTAGATTCAATAGAACAAATAGATGGGGACGATATGCTTTGTTTTGTTTATAAAAATAAAAATGTTCCGTTCTTTAGAGAAGCATCTAGTGGAACATTGGCTTTGGCCAAATTCTATTTTAGAATCCTCTATATCTTTGAGCACTTCAAAGTCAGTAATCCTCCTAAATTTTTATTTTTCGACGAATTTGATGCTTTTTATCATTACGAACTTTCTGAAAATTTGATACGTCATTTAAAAAAAATATTTCCATACACCCAAATCATTTTGACTACCCACGATACAAATATTATGTCTAATGAGTTATTTAGACCCGACTGCTTGTTCATTTTATCTCAAAAAGGATTTATAACACCTTTAAACAAAGCAACTAAGCGAGAATTACGAGAGGGGCATAATTTAGAAAAGATGTACATTAGCGGAGAGTTTGTTGAATATGAATAATGTAACACGAGGTCAAACCCTTTTCATAGTCGAAGGCCATCATGAAAAAAATGAACTTTTTAAACTTATTATCGAAGTTTTCCCTGAACTTAGTATTACTGAAGAGAATATACATATTTTTGGCACAAATATTTACCAATTATACCAGAAAATTCAAGAAGAATATGGAGAGGAATGGGATGTTCCCTCCAATGATGTGGATTTACCTTTTGTTTTAAATAAATATGATTCTCAAAGATTTGAATCTATCGGTAGAAAAAGAAATTATAAAAATATTTTTTTAATTTTTGATTACGAAGCACAAGATCCCAACTTTTCTATATACAAGATACAACGATTACAAAAATATTTCAGCGATGTAACCAATAATGGCCAACTCTATATAAATTACCCAATGGTTGAATCTTATTTTGATTTAGAAATCAATAATGACTTACAATTTCTAAATAAATATTTAAATAAAATTGTGACGGGTAAGGAATATAAAGCAAGTGTTAAAAATAATGAACTTTACAAATTATTCCAAATCCCTTTCATCATTCCAAAACGATTAGAAAGTATTCTAGGTAGCTCTGCAATATTGCAACACGATACAGTTTCTAAAATATTAAACTGCTACAGTTCTGAGTCTCTAAAAGAAATATGCAATGAATTAAATATAGATGACAAGAAAAAGGAAAATTTAAACTGTTATCTATATAAAAATTTTGAAACCTACTTCAATGGTGAATTTTCTTATAATATCTACATAAAAAGATTACTTAAGAGAATTGTAAAATTACAAATTTTAAAATACAAACGCATTATAACTTATCCCTGTCCAACACATATTTTATCTGAATACGAATATCGTAATTTACAACCAATTAATGACTTCGAATATCCAATATTATTAACCATCCAAAATGAAATGTTTAAAGATAACAAACTATGGACAATAAATACTTTTCTACTATTTATAGCAGAATATAATTCAACATTACTAAATGATTAATCTTCTCCCTCTCATATAATCCAAAACATGAGACTGGGCTAAAAGTCTTTAAATTAAAAAACGCATAATACCAGGACATGAACCTTGGTAATATGCGTTTTGTTATGTGTAAACTTGCTTCATTTTCTTCTGAAATGGGGTTGTCGCCCACCCTCACGTTCTTAATGTCTAAAATGTCTCACGCCTGTGAAGACCATAGTCAAGCCATACTTGTTCGCTGCTTCGATGGATTCTTGGTCACGGACGGACCCACCCGGCTGGATTATCGCCTTGATACCTGCTTTGGCGATTTCTTCCACGTTATCCGCAAATGGGAAGAAGGCATCCGAAGCAAGCACAGCGCCGTCCAGACGGTCTTTAGCTTGGTCAATAGCGATGCGAACAGAAGCCACACGGTTAGTCTGACCTGGACCAACACCCAGTGTCATGTGGTCGTTGGTTACAATGATTCCGTTTGATTTGACGTATTTAATAGCCTTCCAAGCAAACTCAAGAGCTGTCGCTTCTGTCTCAGTTGGTTGGCGTTTGGTCACCACTTGCCAATCGGCTGGGCTTTCCTTGACCACATCTTGATTTTGCACCAGAAGTCCACCAACTACACCTGTGTATTCTGCTTCCACCTCGCTAGCCTCTTGAGCATCAAATGGCAAGGCAAGGATGCGCAAGTTTTTCTTTTTGTTGGTCAAAATGGCTAGCGCTTCATCCGTATAGCTTGGTGCAATGATGATTTCAAGGAAAACACCGTGCATCTTCTCAGCTGTCGCAGCATCCACCTCACGGTTGAGAACAACGATACCACCAAAGATAGACACTGGGTCAGACTCATAAGCGTAGTTCCAAGCAGTCTCAATGTCATCAGCCTGACCGATTCCACATGGGTTCATATGTTTGAGAGCCACAACGGTTGGACGGTCTTTGAAGTCACGGATGATACGAATGGCCGCATCAGCGTCACGGATATTGTTGAATGACAATTCTTTCCCATTGAGCTGTTCGGCTGAAGCAATTGAATAGTCCGTTGGCAAAGCTTTTTGGTAGAAATCGGCATCCTGTTGAGGATTTTCCCCATAGCGCATGGCTTGTTTGAGGTCATAGGTCAAGGTTAACTTTTCAGGTTTGCTTTCGCCCACTTGAGCTGTGAAATATTCTGCAATCAAGGCATCATAAGCCGCTGTGTGACGGAAAACCTTAGCTGCCAGACGTTGACGGGTTTCGTAAGTCGTTTCGCCGTTGGCTGACAATTCGTTAAGCACCACATCATAGTCAACAGGGTCTACAACAACTGTTACGCTGGCATGATTCTTCGCTGCTGAACGAAGCATAGATGGCCCGCCGATATCGATATTCTCCATCGCATCAGCATAAGTCACATCTGGTTTGAGAATCGTTTCTTTAAAGGGATAGAGATTGACCACTACAAGGTCAATGAGCTCGATTTGATTGTCTTTGGCCGCTTCCAGGTGACTATCCAAGTCACGACGAGCGAGGAGTCCACCGTGGATATTTGGATGAAGGGTCTTGACACGACCGTCCATCATTTCTGGAAAACCGGTCACATCATCAATCGCAATGGTATCTACCCCAGCATTATCAAGGGCAACCTTTGTCCCACCTGTCGAGATAATATCCCAACCAAGTTTTTTAAGTTCTTGGGCAAATTCAACAATGCCCGCTTTGTCTGAGACGCTGATTAAGGCGCGTTTAGTCATTATATTCTCCTTTTTAATCATTAGTTAAACATCAATTAAATGCAGTAACAGTAAAACAAAATAAGCAAAACCAAGGCTAAGCATACCTAAGATATTGACCCATTTTCTAGTCTGTGATTTGAACACTCTTATAAAAATTTGATAAATCAGTAAGCCTACACAAACACCTAGCGTATTTAAAGTCAAATCCGTTATATCTGTTATACCTATTGCTAAAATATACTGTAAGCACTCAAACAATAAACTAATCAAGAAACCTGTCCCGACTATTTTTAAACTAGATAAATTAGTTTTTATCAGAGGGAAACAAACACCTAATGGAATAAAGGAAATCAGATTAAATAACATTTCAGCAAAAACAATTTTTCCATCTACTATTAGTGGTTCTGAAAATGGAATCCAATTGATGTACCTTGGAGCTAAGAAAAATGCTATAAATTCAGGATTAGTTTCAAACTTAAATAAGATTCCCCAAGTTAATAACATCAGATAGATATAAAATACATATCGAGTTGTTTTTTTAGATTCTAACATTACAAATACCTCCGTTTGAAGCCGTCTTCAACAAGCACTGACTCCAATTTAAAATCAAAGATATCATATGAATTATCAATGGCAATGGTTTCCACCCCAGCATTATCAAGGGCAACCTTAGTTCCACCTGTCGAGATAATCTCCCAACCAAGTTTTTTTGAGTTCTTGGGCAAATTCAACAATGCCCGCTTTGTCTGAGACGCTGATTAGGGCTTTTTTCGTCATTCTATTCCTCTTTCTTTAGGTCCAAACGCATAGCGACTTCGTTATTTTCTTCTATAAATCCTGTTTCCTGAAAACCAAGACTAGTCAGCAGGTGCTTCATTTTTTCATTTCCAACCACATAATCTGCAATAATATGATTGCAAGCGATATCCATCTGAGCCTTTTTGATCAGAACTTCCAAGGCTTTTCGACCATGACCTCTTCCTTGGTACTGCTGACCAATCATTATCCGCCAGATAAAGTATTCCTCTTCATCCTTATCTATTTCCAACAGGAGAAAACCAACTACAAGCTCATTCCAATAAATTGCCATTGGAAACACATCCCCATTCTCTCGGTAGAGCCATGCGTCAGCTAAAGAGCGTACATTTGGAGACACGAAACGTGCTCGTTCATCAGCTTCAGATATTTTCAAATCCAGCACTGCCTGAAAACTGCTCTCATCTACTAATTTTATCTCAATCATTTTTTCTACTAGCAATATTGCAAAATCAAAACTTGATTTACTTCTTATCTTCTACCCACCCCTAAACTCTCCAACACTTGAGGATAGAGCTGATACTCGGTGGCATGAATACGTTCTTCAAAGCTGGCTATGGTATCATCAGCCAGCCGTGGTACACGTACTTGTTTGATAACCTTGCCTGTATCCACACCTGAATCCACCCAGTGAATGGTAACGCCACTCTCAGCAACGCCAGCATTCCAAGCATCTTCAATCCCATGAGCTCCTGGAAATTCTGGCAGGTAGGCTGGATGAATGTTGACAATCCGACCTTCATAAGCCGCCAATAAGGTTGGCCCAACGATTTTCATGTAGCCTGCTAGGCAAACCAAGTCAATCTGATGTTCTTCCAAGAGTTCGACAATGGCTGCTTCGTAGTCTGCCTTGCTCTCAAACTCCTTGAGTTCAAAAGCATAGGACAGAACGCCGAGCTTGTCTGCACGTTCGAGCACATAGGCGTCACGATGGTCTGAAAAGACAAACTCTACTGGAAATTGTTCCGCTATCACCTGAAAATTTGAGCCATTACCAGAGGCAAAAATCGCTATTTTTTTCATTTGATGATGACACTTTCGTTTTCTTTCTTGACGATACGACCGATTTCATAGACTGGTTCATCCAACAATTCCTTGACACGACTTACATTTTCAGGGCTAACTGCCAGCATAAGTCCCACACCCATATTGAAGATTTCAAACATTTCTTCATGTTTGATTTTACCATATTTTTCAAGAGCTTTGAAGATTGGAAGCACTGGAACCCTGTCTTCTTCAATCTCAGCAGCCAATTCAGCTGCAAACATACGAGGGACATTTTCGATAAAGCCACCACCAGTGATGTGGGCAATGCCGTTTACCAACTCTTCTTTGATGAGCGGCAAGACAGCCTTGACATAGATACGAGTCGGCTCAAGAAGAACTTCCTTGAGTTTCTTGCCTTCCAATTCTGGCAGGACTTCCTCACCTGTGAAATCCGCAAAAACGCGACGGACGAGAGAGTAACCATTGGAATGAATCCCACTTGAAGCAAGTCCGAGCAGAATATCTCCCTCTGCCACCTTTGAGCCGTCAATAATTTGAGATTTTTCAGCCACCCCGACCGCAAAACCAGCCAAGTCATAGTCATCTTCGCCGTACATGCCCGGCATTTCAGCTGTTTCACCACCGATGAGGGCTGCACCAGCTTGCACACAACCTTCAGCCACACCAGCAACCACTTGTTCTAGCTTAGCTGGTTCATTCTTCCCTGTCGCCACATAGTCGAGGAAATAGAGAGGCTCCGCACCTGCAGCGATGATATCATTGACACACATGGCCACACAGTCCTGACCGATGGTATCGTGCTTGTCGTACTTGATAGCCAGCATGAGCTTGGTTCCGACACCATCAGTTCCTGAAATCAAGACGGGTTCTTTAACCCCAGTCTTTGAAAGGTCAAACATACCACCAAAGCCACCCAGAGCTCCCATGACACCTGCACGCTCCGTACGAGCCACGTGCTTTTTAATCCGTTCAACAACTTCATAACCCGCTTCAACATCCACACCAGATTGAGCGTATGCATTTTTATTTGTCATTTTGTCTCCTCTTCCTTTCCTTTAATGGAGAATCTATTGTCTATTTGTAAAAACTGGTCTTTTCTTCCAAACTTCTACGATAGTCTTCTTCGTAGTCGTAGAGAGTTGTTGGATAGTCACCATCAAAATAAGCGACACAGAGACCGCCATTTGGCGCATCCGTTTCAATCCCAATTGACTCAATCAAGCCCTCAACAGAAAGATAAGTCAGACTGTCCGCACCAATGATTTGACGCGTTTCTTCAACAGTATGATTAGCTGCAATCAGCTCCTGACGGGTTTGGATATCAATCCCGTAGAAACATGGATAAGCTAGCGCTGGACTGCCAATAGCAACGTGAACCTCAGTCGCACCCGCTTCTTTCAAGAGCTGAACGATCCGACGAGAGGTTGTTCCACGTACAATAGAGTCATCAATCATAACCACACGCTTGCCTTTTACAACGCCTGAAACAGCAGAGAGTTTCATCCGCACCCCTTGCTCCCGCAATTCTTGAGTCGGTTGGATAAAGGTACGTTGGGTGTATTGGTTCTTGATGAGGCCCATTTCATTTGGTAGCCCGGATTCTTCCGCAAATCCCATAGCCGCGCTGAGTGAAGAATTTGGCACACCGACCACGATATCCGCCTCATGCTTGAATTCACGCGCTAGTTGAGCCCCCATTCTCTTACGTGCCGTATGGACATTGACACCGTGGATATTAGAATCAGGGCGAGCAAAATAGATATACTCCATAGAGCAAATCGCCAACTGGGTATCGTCTGTATAGCTGTCATACTGGATACCCTTGTCATCAATGATCACAATCTCACCTGGCTTTAAATCACGAATCCACTCAGCACCAATGACTTCAAAAGCGCAGGTTTCAGAAGAAACCACCACTGCTCCATTACCCATTTTCCCGATAGAAAGCGGACGGAAACCATTGGGGTCAAGAGCCGCAATCAACTTATCCTCAAACAGCAAGATATAGGCAAAACCACCTTTGACAAGGCTGAGCGCTTCCTTAATTTTGCCCATCAGGCTAGGATTATGACTGCGACGAATGAGGTGGGCCAAGATTTCCGAGTCCGAAGTCGCGCTGAAAATCGCGCCTCTTTGTTCCAGTTCTTTCTTGAGAGAGGCTGCATTGGTCAGATTTCCATTATGAGCCAAACCAAACTGCATATCATGGAATCGAAAGAGGAAAGGCTGGATGTTATCTACAGAAGCTTCGCCAGCAGTCGCATAACGCACGTGACCAATCGCACCAGTTCCAGTTAATTTATCCAAATTAGCAGGATTTCTGAACACTTCTGATAAAAGCCCCATGTCACGATGGCGCTTCAATTGTCCCTGATCATTGGAGAGGATTCCTGCCCCCTCCTGACCACGGTGTTGAAGACTGTGGAGACCAAAATAGGTCAATTTAGCAGCATCTGGATGTCCCCAGATACCGAAAACACCACATTCTTCATTAAGAGATTTTACTTCGTATGTCATTTTATATACCTAATTTTTATTTGTGTAGCACCAAGAGCTAAATCTACATGACTTTTACATTACTGATACTATCTATTAGAAAATCTGCAAGTCTTATTTTCCAGTAAAGTATTTAACCGCTGACGCGAACAGGTGCTGGTCTTTATTGCCTGGGATATTTTGGAAAAGACCATCCTCATAACGTTCTGAGTGGCCCATCTTACCGATGATTTGGCCGTTCTTGCTGGTAATTCCTTCGATGGCATGGACAGAACCATTCGGATTATACTTAGAATCCATGCTTGGCTTGCCATCAAAGTCAACGTATTGGCTAAAGATTTGACCATTGTCACGGAGTTCAGCGAATTCCTCAGCCGTCACGACAAACTTCCCTTCACCGTGTGAAACAGGAATAGCGTGGATATCGCCCACTTGCACCCCAGCTAACCATGGTGAGTTGGTATTGGCAATCCGAGTTTCCACCATCTTGGCCACGTGTTGGTTGGCATCATTGTAGAAGAGGGTTGGGCTAGTACTGCTGGCATCTTCAAAGTTCCCGTATGGAAGAAGACCTGATTTGACCAAAGCCTGGAAGCCATTACAGATACCGATAATCAAGCCACCACGGGCGATAAAGCTATCAATTGCTACACGCACTTTTTCATTAAGCAGGATGTTGACAATAAACTTAGCGGAACCATCTGGCTCGTCCGCAGCTGAGAAACCACCTGCAAAGAAGAGAATGTTAGCCTTGCCGATGTTGTCAACCATAGTTTCAACTGAATTGACAATGGCTTCTTCATTCAAGGTCACAAATGGCACCAAGTTGACCTCTGCACCTTCTTTTTCGAAGGCCTTAGCTGAATCATATTCTGAGTTGGTGCCCGGGAATACTGGGATATAAACCACAGGTTTTTCAAGCTTTTCTTTGGCTTGGATGACTGTGTTAGTAGCGACAACTGGTACTTCAGCCAGTTCTTTGGCTTGTGCAAATTCTGTTGGGTAAACTTCTTCCAGTTTTCCTTGAAAGGCACTGTCAAGTTTCTGTCCATCTAGCTTCACACCGTTGACAATCAGTGTAAAGTCTGCTTTCGTTTGACCGATTTTCTCTACTCCAGCAATTTCTTCAGGAGATGTGAAGACAAATCCGCCCAATTGTGCTGTCAAAGAACTTTCAAGTTCAGGCAAGATTACCTCTGCACCGATATGATTTCCAAAAGTAGCAAGTGCCAAACTTTCAACCACACCGCCGTATTTGACAGCTGAAGCTGCTGTTACTTTGTGATCCTTTTGAAGGGATTCAAACTGAGCAAAGTTAGACTTAATCAAGTCAAAATCAATCTCTGTAACAAGGGCTTGACCTGGGATGTAGTAGATATTTTCCCCAACAGCTTTAAATTCTGGAGAGAGCACATTACGGCTATCTGCCGTCGTGACCCCAAAGGCAACCAAGGTTGGTGGTACGGTCAATTCTTCAAAAGTACCAGACATGGAGTCCTTCCCACCAATAGATGGCAAGCCAAGCTGAATCTGAGCTTCGATAGAACCTAGAAGAGCAGCTACTGGCTGACCAAAACGCTCAGCTTGTTTGTCCATGCGTTCGAAGTACTCTTGGTAAGAGAAACGAGCCTTAGACCAGTTGGCACCAGCAGCCACCAAACGAGCAGTCGCTTCAATAACCGCATAAGCAGCACCGTGGTATGGAGACCATTCTGCTACATAAGGGTTGAAACCTTGAGCCATGACTGACGCAGTATGAGTCACACCGTGTTGAACTGGCAATTTCTGCACAGATGCCTCAGTTGGTGTGAGTTGGTAACGACCACCAAGTGGGTGATTGACCGTTGAGCGTCCAACAGAGCAGTCAAAGATAGTCTGTAATCCTTTTTGACTCGCATGGTTCAAATCAGATAGAACCGCAAGGGTATCAGCTTCAAGTGTTTCTACGCTTGTTGTGCGTTCTTCTGGAAGCTTGACATCCTTGTCAACCACCTTAGCATCTACAACCACACGTACACCGTTTGTATCAAGGAAACGACGTTCCAAATCAACGATGGTTTCACCATTCCAATGCATGACAAGATTTGGTTTTTCAGTCACTATAGCAACGACAACAGCATCAATATTTTCTTTGTTACATTCAGCAACGAAGGCATCTACATCCTCAGGACGAACCACAACTGCCATCCGTTCTTGAGATTCAGAGATGGCAATTTCTGTACCATTCAAGCCTTGGTATTTAAGAGGCACTTTGTTAAGGTCGATTTCAAGACCGTCTGCTAATTCACCGATAGCCACACAGACACCACCAGCGCCAAAATCATTTGATTTTTTGATAAGACGAGTCACATCGCCATTACGGAACAGACGTTGAATCTTGCGTTCTTCGATAGCATTCCCTTTTTGAACTTCAGCTCCAGCAGTTTCCACGGACTCAACTGTTTGAACCTTAGAAGAACCTGTCGCACCACCGACACCGTCACGTCCAGTCTTACCACCGAGGAGGATAATCACGTCTCCCGCTTCCGGTTTTTCACGGACAACATTGCCCTTAGGAGCTGCACCGACAACAGCACCTAGCTCCATACGCTTAGCAACGAAACCTGGGTGGAAGTACTCACGAACGTAGGTTGTTGCAAGCCCAATCTGGTTTCCGTAAGAAGAATAACCATGAGCAGCTGTCTTAGAAATGACCTGTTGTGGCAATTTACCAGCGCGAGTTTCTGAAATCGGTGCGGTAATATCTCCAGCACCTGAGATACGCATAGCTTGGTAAACATATGAGCGACCTGATAATGGGTCACGAATAGCACCACCGATACAAGTAGCCGCCCCACCAAATGGCTCAATCTCCGTTGGGTGATTGTGGGTTTCGTTTTTAAACATGAGGAGCCATGGTTCTTTCACACCATCAACGTCCACTTCGATTTCTACTGAGCAAGCATTGATTTCGTCTGACACTTCCATATCATCCAAACGTCCATTAGCACGCTCATAACGACCGAAAATAGTTGCCATATCCATCAAGGTTTGCGTTTTTTCAGAACGCCCCAACTCATCACGCATGGCAATATACTTGTCATAAGTTGACTGCAATTGTTTTTGGAATTTAGAAGCTGAGAAATCAATCTGCTTCAACTCAGTCTCAAAAGTCGTGTGACGGCAGTGGTCAGACCAGTAAGTATCCAAAACCTTGAGTTCCGTCTCAGTTGGCACGCGCCCGATTGACTTGAAGTAGTCTTGGATAAAAAGCAAATCATCCACTTCCATAGCCATCCCTTGCTCGGCCTTGTAGAGGGCAAAATCTTCTGCTGTATAGCTTTCAAAGAAAGTCAATTTTGGAATGGTCTTGTCTGACTCTGAAAATTCCTGCTTGGCGATCCCTGTCGTGATGTCTTTGAAACGAGAATCAACTGGATTGAGCAAGTAGTTCTTGACCGCTTCTAACTCAGTCGTATCAATATCTTTATTGACCAAGTAAAGCTGGGCTGTGTTGACTGTCACGTCACTCGAACTTCCCAGCAAAAGCAAGGCTTCCTGTGAAGAAGCTGCACGCTGGTCAAACTGTCCTGGTAGACTTTCAATGGCAAAGAATGCATAGTTGGCAAGATCCACCTGCACAGCCGCTTCGTCCAAGACATGATCCGTCACCTGCTCAGAGAAAATGTGTTTCTCTGCAGGTGCAAACAAGTCCTCCGCCAAATCAAAGACATCATAAACCTGCACAATACGAATACTTTTCAAGCTTGAAAGTCCCAAGTTATGCTGGAGCTCCCTTACCAAACTCTCTGACTTGACCTGAAAATCAGCCTTTTTCTCAACAAAAATACGTTTATCCATCAATTTTTATTCCTTTATTTCAGCTCTTGCAATATTCCCAAACGACGTTGAGAGTCTTGTACACAGATTATTTCAAATCCTGCAACTTTTCCCAGACAATCTCATAAACGTCTGTCAGTTCTCCCAATCCCCTACGGAGTGAAAAGGTCTGGGGGACCTTTTCAGCCTGAGTCCTTTTAGTTGAGAGACGAAGGTTTTCCGTTGCAAACAGATTATTTCAAACCTTGCAGCTTCTCCCAAACAACTTCATAAACATCGGTTAATTCACCTAGTCCCCTACGGAAAACATCCTTATCCATGTGGTTGCCATCCGCATCCCACAAGCGGCAGTTATCTGGTGAAAATTCGTCTGCCAAGATAATCTTGCCATCCTTATCAAAACCGAACTCTAGCTTAAAGTCAATCAACTTAAGCCCAATCTCAGCAAACCAGACTTTCAAGAGTTCATTGATTCGACGAGTTTCTTCCTTCAAGTAGGCGATTTGCTGGTCATCCGCAATCTGTAGGAATTTCACATGCTCGTCATTGATAAATGGGTCATCCAAATCATCATTTTTGTAGTAAAATTCAACAATCGGAGTCTCAAATGCGATTCCTTCATCTACACCAAAACGTTTTGAAAAGGAACCAGCCGTGTAGTTGCGTAGCACGACTTCCAAAGGAATGATTTCAACCTTTTTATTGAGTTGTTCTGTATCTGAAAGTTTCTCCACAAAGTGAGTCGCCACACCAGCCGCATTTAATTTCTCAAAAATAAAAGATGAAATCTGATTATTCAACACTCCCTTACCAGCAATCTGCTCCTTCTTAACACCATTGAAAGCAGTCGCCTGGTCCTTGTAAGTTGAAATAATAAGATTTTCATCCTCAGTTGTATAGATATCTTTAGCTTTTCCCGAATAGATCAATTGTTTTGACATTTTAAAGTTCGCCTTTCGTATTACTTGAGCACATTCTACCATAAAAAACCTAAAATTACAAGAATTTAACCGAATAAATAACGTAGCGATCTTAAAAATCATAAAGAAAAAACCGCAAGAAGAATCTTTCTCACAGTTTTAAAATCATTTAATTCTAAAAACGCGAACATTAGTCTTTATTCAAAAATTGATCCAAATAATAACTCAGGTAACTTTTCTTACCTGTAATCATCTGCAGACGACCTTCCACCCCATACCGAAGTTTTTCAGCCTGCTCAGCAGTCAGATTAGTCTCCGCCTCAATCTTAAAGAAATTCCCTTTCTCAGTCTTAGTAGCTGTCGCATCTATGCTGGTAATCGTAGAGTCCAAGAAAATTTGATTCTTGGTATCATGAGTCGTCGTATAACGAACAGAGTCCCCAATCTTGACTCTTGCTACATCCTTTGAACTTAGATAAGCTGTAAGTTTGACTTTCCCTTCTTTTTCCAAGGACGGATAGAGTTGGGCTAGTAAGGCGCCTTCTGCTACCATGGTAGAATCACTGGTCTCAGGATTAAGATGAAGCACCCCATCCTCACCGGCCGTAATTTTCCCCTTGTCTAGAAGACTTCCCTGTACCTTCTTGCCTGACTCCACCTCCAAGATTTTTTGGTCTAAAAGAGTCAATTCCTGACCAACCTTAGCCAAGTGTTGTGATTTAAGAGATTCCAATTGACTGCTTAACCCTGACGCATAGGCTTGCTGGGTACCTGAACCTGCATACTGGACACGGTAAGTAGCAAGACTGGCTTCTAACTGAGAAAGCTGTGCTTCTACCTGAGCAATAGCCTGGGCCTTAGATTGCGAATTTTCCTCGCCCTGAGACTTATAAGACTGGTAGAGAGAGTAGGCTAGATTCTGACTGGCCAAGGAAGCACCTGTTTCAATAGCTGACTTAGCTGTCTGGTAATCGCGAATTTTAGCCTCTGTTTGACTGATGAGGTTCCCGATTTCGGCTTGAGTCTGACTAGCTGCTGCGTTCTGGGACGCGATGGTCTCATTTTGTTGCGATGTACTAACCCTAAGACTGCCTGCTTGACTGATGTAGTCGCGAAAGGTGGCTTGGTAGCCAAACTTATCCTCCTCTGGAAAGTAATCCGTTCCTTCTTGCAGACTCTTTTGCAAATACTCCAATTGCTTTTTTTGATCCTTAAGTATGTCCAACTGACTAGCATAGGCCTCTGCTTGGATACCCTCTGCCCCTTCTTGATATCGAACCAACAGTTCTCCCTTTTTAACCAGCTTATTTTCTTCCAAATGATTGACAAGAATGCGATTATTGCTAGTTGACTGGATATTTGCAAGGATACGACTAGGCTCAACAGTAGCTCTAGTAGACAAACTCATCTCCTTCTCTGCAAATGTTGCAAATCCAAGCAAAAACACAAGCAGAAGGGACATGGGTACAATCACCCGACTGGAAAAATTATGGTAACGACGATTATAAAACTCCGCACTTTCTAAAAATTCTGGTTTCATCCTCTCCTCTTTCTAGCTATTCACCAAATGGGCGTAAAAGCCACCCCGTGCAAGCAAATCAGCATGCTTTCCTTCTTCAACAATCTTGCCCTGATCCAAGACAACAACCTTCTCTGTCCGCTCAGCAATGGTCAAGCGGTGAGCAATGAAAATCAAAGTCTTGTCTAAAGCCATGAGATTATCGACAATTCGCTTCTCAGTCAAGATATCCAGACTGCTGGTCGCCTCGTCCAAAATCAAGACCGGTGCATCTGTCAAGAGGGCACGCGCCAGAGCGATTCTCTGACGTTGACCACCTGAGATCCCTGCCCCATCCGAAGTCAATTCTGTCTGATAATTCAATGGCATGCGCTCAATGTCCTCCCTAATCTCTGCCAATTCGACCGCCCGTAAGATATCTTCCTGTGTCGTCCCCTCCTTGGCTCCTAAAAGAAGATTCTCCAAAATCGTTCCGTTAAAGACATAGGGCTGTTGAGGCAGATAGTTGATATACTGGCGCAGGGCTTTTTTATCAATCTGATTGAGATTGACACCACCCAGACTAATCTCTCCCTGACTTGGGTCGTAAAAATTAACCATCATCTTAGCCAAAGTCGTCTTACCTGACCCTGAAATTCCCACAAAAGCCACCTTAGAGCCTTGAGGAATGATCAAATTGATATCTGACAAGACATCTCGACCATAGCCATACTTGTAGGAAACCTGCTTGAAGTTCATCTCTCCCTTCATCAAGCTCAAATCCTCAACTGTTTTCTTCTCCTCAAACTCAGAAGCTACCAGATAAACTTCATTCAGACGGTTATTGGCAACCTGCGCTGTCTGAAGCTTAGTTTGCAGATTGATGATATTTTCCAAAGGATTGGTAAAGTAAACCAGCAAGGTATTATAGGTAATCAACTGCCCCAAACTCATCTTGCCATCCATGACCAGAACAGCTCCCATCCAGAGAATGCCGACATTGAGCAAGAGATGGGCAACTTTTTTCAGAGCCTTTTGCTGACTCTCTGCCCTACTATAGGTAAAGGATTTTTTCAGATAATCCACAAATTCCTTGTCAATTTTTTGGTAACGCTGACTCTCACTGGTCAAGGACTTAATAGTCTCAATACCGTTGATGTCCTCAATGATAGAAGAAGACAGAACTGCATTGGCTTCCATGGTATCCCGATTCATCTTTTCAAACGGCTTCATAAAAGCAAAGATAATCACTGTGTAGATAGGAAGCGCCAATAAGGTCATGAAAAAGAGATTGGTATTTTGTGAAAATAAAACAAGGGAAATAATGACAACCGTTGACACATCTAGGAAAATCGAAAGAATGGTCGAAGCCAGCGCATCAATGATACTGTTAGCATCCGTGAAACGAGATACGATTTCCCCTGTCCGACGTGTCGCAAAGAAGGACATAGGCAGGTGAAAAACATGCTTGATATAGGACAAAATCACATCAATCGACAAGCGTTGCCCCAAAACAAGTAAGAGATACTCCTGAGCGTAAGACAAGATCTGCTGGAGAATATAGACGATAACTAGCCCAATAGAAATAATCCCAAGCGTCGAACGCATCTGATCTGGCACATAGGTATCAATGATAGACTGCAGATAATAAGAACCCACAATATTAATCACGGTTACCAAGAGTGTCGCCAAAACGATATTAGCAATCAAGCCACGCTGCTTCACTAATATAGGGATAAAAGAGAGAAGGCCATTTTTTTGATCCTTATGAGGCTTATAGTCTGGACTAGGTGCCATAAAAAGCGTCACTCCTGTCCATTCTTCCTCAAAACGCTCACGTGACAGTTTAGTCAACTTCACCCCGGGATCTGGATCGGCAATATGAATGCTATCCTTATCCTGACCAATTACCACATAGTAGTGGAGCAATTTTCCTTCCTTAAGCACATGAGCAACAAAAGGAAAGGTCAAATCTGGCAAGTCAAAAAGCGTCATATCCGCCTTAATGGCTCGCGTCTCAAAACCAATCTCCTCTGCCACCTTGACCAAGCCCAAAGCCGTCGTCCCATCCATGGTCGTCTTAGCCAATTCTCGCAAGTGAGCCAAAGAATAATAGCTACCATAGTAGCCAAAAACCATGGCTAATGAAGCTACACCGCAGTCCATCTGATCCACCTGCGAACGATAATGACGTTTCCCAAATTTCATCTTCATCTCCTTTTTCCTAATACTCAATGAAAATCAAAGAGCAAACTAGGAAACTAGCCGCAGGCTGCTCAAAACACTGTTTTGAGGTTGTAGATAGGACTGACGAAGTCAGTCACATATATACGGCAAGGCGACGTTGACGTGGTTTGAATTTGATTTTCGAAGAGTATAAACTCATCTGATAACAACTATCTTACCCCAATCCCCAAATAAAAACTGGACTTCCTCCCCAAATGCGCCTATCTCCCTCCCAAATGCACTTTTAGGATAAAAAAATAGGCAGAACAAACGTCATGCCTAAAATATATATTTATTTCTTTTTCTTCCTAATTCTTTTGTCAATCATATACAACACGATAATCGAAAACAGCGGTGGAACAATATAACTCTTTTCACTCATTGTCAGCTGAAATCCCAGAGTTGCTAGTATCTTAAAGATGAAAATATTCATCAAAAATAGAAACACAAATACTAAAAAATATCTTAAAACCTTCTTCATTTCTTTTCTTCAACTTTCCTAATTTCTACACCTATTTTATCAAAAATATATGTAAAACTCCAAATAAACACCTCAACTGCACTTTTGGCAAAAAATAGGCAGAACAAGCGTCCTACCTACTAAAAATATGGTATGAAAGGAAATTGATGTTTTACTGTCACCCTAGGCAAGCTTGGGACAAATAAATCATTGATAGCAACATTTACGACATCCTATTTAAAGTTACTTCAATTTCCAATGTCCCCGTTATTTCTAAGCCACCTTTGGTATGATCTATTCCTAGTCAGAATAGATAACATCGTTCTAAATTACGATTCATAGTTACTCCTTTTTTGATTCGTTACTATAAGACACCTATTCACTATAGAGCGTCTACTACCTCAAATTTATCCATTCTTTTTTTCTTTACTTCTGTATAAAAGAATGAAGACCATCATAAATAATGCAATCGTTGGTATATTGAAATTATCAAAGCAAGTAGGTAAAGATACTTTATTCATGTCAGCTACTAATCTGATGATGATATAAGACATTGAACTAAGTAATACCATAATTTCAGGCAAAACTTTCAGTATTGATTTAACAAATTTCATATTAAACTCCAATGTGATGCATTCTTAGATTCTAGCCTAGCTATTTTCAGCGCAGACTAACAAGTCATTCTTAGCTGCTTACTCTACTTGCTTTTTATTGACCTTATATCCTAGATAAAAGAGCCCAAATAAAACGGAGTAAATTTCTGGATAAAATAGGGTATTGATCGGATTTTTCAAAATCAAATACGTTGCGATGTAGATTATGAGAGATATGGTAAAATAACCCTCAGCAAAACCTAATAAGTATTCTTTCATGGTAGACTCCTATTTACTAAAAAACAATCTACCATCCTTTTATCCACCTCGTGATGCCGACTGATAACCATTATACGCACCCCAAGCTAATAGTCCGACAGCCAAAATACCACCACCAACCAAAAGTAACACTCCTCCACCATCAACTTCTTGCAATTCAATATCACTTAACGTAGTATAATTTTGTTCAATAGTTTGTAAATTTGACATATTTATCCTCCATTTTAATAATAAAAATTAGTTTTCTTTTAATACACCAATAATAATCATCAATACACTCATAACAAATGCAGATAACAGTCCTTTAGTAGTACTATTGAAAAAAGGTCTATCAAAAACATAATAATTATATGCAGACAATCCTAAACCAACGGCAGTCACCACAATTGTAATAACGAGTAGTATAATCCAAAATGTTTTCTTGCTCATATTTATCAAATATCAAATACTATGGATGAGTAATATAGTAGAATGTTTTACCAGCAGCTTCACCAGCTTGGTAAATCCCCCAGCTAATCGCAATACCCAAAGAGACTACCTCCCAAGCAATTCCCCCATCTACATTCATCAACTCTTCTTCTGTAAGAGCTACAAAGTTCTGTTCCATTTTGTCAAAATTTGTCATATTTTTCTCCTCAATTTGTATATGTTTTTATATGTTTAATGTTTATCCTCTAAGCCACTTAAATAGCCAGATTGGATAAATAACTGAAATAAGCATTTCTAATCTCCTTCCTTTTCTTTCTTACTTATTTATTCGAAAAAGAATTCGAAAATGTACAACTAAATTAAATTTTATTTGAAAAATAATTTAGTAAACCATGGATAGAAAATTGGTAGATACATGAAGCAAACTCCTTTCTGTTTCCTCTTACTTATCTATTCGAAAAAAATTTTCGAAAATGTACAACTAAATTAAATTTATTTGAAAAATAATTTAGTAAACCACGGATAAAAAATTGGTAGATACATGAACTAGGCTCCTTTCCTTTTCCTCTTACTTATCTATTCGAATTTTTTATTAAAACAAATAATTGTAAATTGTTTCGCCAAACTTCTGGCCTGCCCAATAAATAGGACCTAAAATTAATGTCCCTAAAGCATAAACCCCAACTACTCCAACTATGAAAATTAATACTTTTACAGGAATTGACTACAAACTGTAAAAATTCTCTACCCTAGTAATCCAACTTTCTATTATGCGTTCCATTAGCGCTCTTCCTTCCCTGTTAACGTCCACGACGCTTAGCATGTACTCCTGAAGCACCATCTACCGCACCCAATAAAAATGTTCCTGCAATTACGACTCCTCCAACTACTACCAGACCAAACAACAAGCCTCCTTCTACATCGGCCAATTCCTCATGACTCATTACATGAAAACTATCTTCCATATTTTTAATTTGTTCCATCTTATTCTCCTTTTTTTGATTATTAACGATTGAAGAAGGTAGTTATTTGTGTTTCATTTTTCATATATGCCATTCATTGTTGTAGATAAACTTTACTCTCTAAATCTTATCTTCTAAAAAATGGGATTCCAATAAATACACCGCGTATCAATAGACCTGTAATTAGACCCCGTTGATAACTTTCCTTGCTACCACCCACCAGCAAAGCTAAGTCGCTTTCCTTTAATACTTCAATAGTATACTTATCATTCATTTCATTCATCGCTTATCCTCCTAAAAACCTAAACCTCTACGAAATCCAATGTACCAATCTACAAGGGTTTTCGTCCAATTTTCTCCACCTTGAATATCGATCAATTCTTCCGACGTTAGCTCAACAAATCCATAGTAATGTTCTTTCATTATTTTATTCCTTTCTGTTTCCTCTTACTTATCTATTCGAAAAAAATTTCGAAAATGTACAACTAAATTAAATTTTATTTGAAAATTTATGATTTCTCCAAAGTGTTTTATCTTAGATATAGTAATCCCATGTAACTAGATCTACAGCAGATAAACCTCCGATAATATACCTTTTACGAGGCTCTGTGTCCTGTTCTTGTTTTCATTGATTATCGTTCTTTTTCTGTCATTACTGTAAACTGATGATCACTTCCTAAAATATTATTAGTATAATTCACTTTGGGTTTAAATGTTTCTTTTTTATTAATATAGTATGTCAATGCTACTAACAAAATACAGCTCTCCAACGATACCTTTTCTAAATTAAATAGAGAATAAATTAATAATATGCTGTAAGCTGTTAAAACAAAACCTAATAAAAATTTTTTCATAGCAAGCTCTTATTTTTCCTTCTGTCTGTCTAACCTTGTTATCATCTTGTTAATGAAGAGCAACACAAGAGTAGAAAATAAAGGTGGCATGAGGTAACTATCCACACTGCCCGTCAAAGAAAAACCAAGCATAGCTAATATTCCAAGCAACATCAAATTCATGATAGCCATAGAGACAAACAATAAAACAATTTTTATTACTCTAGTTATTTCATTTTTCATTGCACCACCTCATAAGTATTTAAAAATTATCGCAATCTTGAAAGTCCCCAATCGCCTATTGCTTTAAAGCTTTTTCCTGCAACGTAAACAGAAACAGCTGTACCACCAATGATTCCAAGCGCCTTGGTTACACCCCATGCTAACGCAAGAGCACCTACTACAGAGCCACCTGAAATTTTTTCCAATTCATCTGATTTCATATTTTCAAAGTTATAATTCATTATCTATCCCCTTCATCTATTAATTAGTAGCTAGAGCAGCAAAACCTACTGCTACACCTGCTGATAGAGCATGGCCGACTAATACTTTTGTTCCCCAAATAGTAAACAATACAGGACCAAAGAATCCTCCATCCACATTCATCAACTCTTCTTCTGTAAGAGCTACAAAGTTCTGTTCCATTTTGTTAAAATTTGTCATCTTTTTTCTCCTCAATTTTTATGTTTTGTTATATCTTTAATGTTTAGCCTCTAAGCCACTTAAATAGCCAAGTTGGATAAATAACTGAAATAATCATTTCTAATCTCCTTCCTTTTCCTCTTACTTATCTATTCGAAAAACAATTCGAAAATGTACAACTAAATTAAATTTTATTTAAAAAATAACTTAATAAACCACGGATAAAAACCAGTCACATACATAAATACTCCTCTTTTTCTTCCTTACCTATCTATTCGTAATTCCCACTAAAAGTTCTAAATTTTTTATTTTCCCTGACAATAAAAAAGCAACACGACTTGCATGTTGCTTCTTGCTATTCTTTACTTTTGACGACTTCTACCACATCTCCTACACTTTGCAGTTGGTCAATTTCCTCATCACTGATTTCGATATTAAATTCATCTTCCAGTGTCAAGATAAACTCCATCAAGTCAACTGAGTCCGCATCCAAATCGTCTTTCAGACTCAAGGATTCTGTCACGACAAAGTCCTCTCCCTGTCGCTCTTGGATAATGGTCACAATACGGTCAAAAATTTCTTTTTCTGTCATCTCTTTTATTCTCCTGAAAATTCACGCGCAGTCTGGGCAACTACGTCTGTTTCTAGCATAGTACGGATCTGGCGAATCGTACTATAAACAGCCTTGGCATCGCTTGAGCCATGAGTCTTGACAACCGGTGCCTTGACACCAAACAAGACCGCTCCACCAACATCTGAATAGTTGAGCTGTTTTTTCAAACCTCTGAGGCTATCCTTGAGAAGGAGGGCGCCTAGTTTCGCTCGAAGACCACCACCTGTAATAGCTGTCTTGAGCAAGCCCATGATTCCCATAGCTGTCCCTTCGATGGATTTGAGCACAGCGTTTCCCGTGAAACCATCTGCCACGACAACATCCGCAACGCCATTCATCAAATCACGCGCTTCCACGTTTCCGATAAAGTTTAAACTTTCATCAGTCACTAGTAATTCATAGGTTTCCTTACGAAGCGGGTCGCCCTTACTACTCTCTGTTCCGTTATTGAGCAAGCCAACGCGTGGTTGCGTAATGCCACGAACATTTTTAGCATAGAAAGACCCTAGAACCGCGTATTGATGGAGGTGCTGGGCTGTATTTTCCGCATTAGCACCGAGGTCTAGCATGTCAAAACCTCTCCCATCTACAGTCGGCAATGTTGACATAAGTCCAGGACGATCGATGTTCTTGATACGACCCACGATGAAAAATCCTGCTGCTAGTAAAGCACCTGTATTCCCAGCCGATAGGACAGCATCTGCTTCACCCTCTTTGACAGCCTTGGCCGCCAAGACCATACTGGCATTTTTCTTCTTCCGAATAGCTCTCGTAGGTTCATCGTCTGAATCAATCTTCTCATCCGTATGGATAATGCTGACGCGTTCTGTCGCTGTCAGATATTGCTTGATTTTAGCTTCATCTCCGTAGAGTTGAACCTCGATATCTGAAAAGTCAGCTAGGGCTTGATTGACACCCTCAACGATGGCTTGGGGTGCGTAATCGCCCCCCATGGCATCTACTGCGATTTTTTTCATTTCTTTTCCTCTTTTAATAATTGTCCCCAGTCTGCTAGGGAATCAATAAATTTCTTTGATTTTAGGTGAATCCCAACGTACTCTTCGTAGAGTTGATCCATAAATTGGCGTAAGTCTTGCTTGATTTCGGGCTTGAGCGAAATGGTCTCCAAGGTTTCAAAATCAATGGCTTGAAATTGATTGAGCAGATAAGGGATATTGGGATTGAGATGGCAACGTCTCTCATCTTCATGACAATGCTCTGGACAGAGGCAGGCTCCATATTTGAAAGAAAAGTCAAAAGCCTGACCGATCCGATGGCAAAAGACACACTCATTAAAATTGAGACTGATCCCAAATCGAGTCAAGATTTGAATTTCAAAAATATTGGTCAAAACCTGATAATCCAAGCCAGCTTCCATCAACTCCAAAGTCTTTTGCAAAAAAGCAAACAAGGGAGCATCTTGCTGATTGTCCTGCAAACTAGCATCGGCAAGAGCTGCCACGTAGGTCGCATAAGCCATGACAAAGAGATCGCTATTAATCTTGGGAAAAGTCATCACCTCATGATAGTCTTCAATGTAACTAAGCCCGTCATCATTGATTCGTAAGAGAAATCGAGCCAGCACCAAGGGCTGAATAACAGGTGCCAGCTTAGACTGGCCAGCATGTTTGACAAAAAACATGCGCTTGCCAGCCTGCTCTGTAAAAATCTTGACTAGCTTGTCATCCTCCCGAAAATTGCGATTGTAGAGCACCAATCCTTGACTCGTGATAGACTGAATCATGCTTCTCTCATATACTCCTCAAGTCGTTTCATGGCTTCTTTGATAGTCTCCATGCTGGCTGCATAAGACAGGCGAACATAACCTTCTCCATAACGCCCAAAGGCAGCACCAGGGATAAAGGCAACAGCCTTCTTCTGAGCAAAATCCTTGAGAAAGGCAAATGAGTCTTGGTTGTAACCAGCTGGAATCTTAGCAAAGATATAGAAGGCACCGTCTGGTTTGATAATCTCAAAACCAAGAGCAGTCATTTTCTCTATAATATAGTCCCGACGCTGGATGTATTCCTTTTTCATAGGCTCCGCATCGTTTTTACCAGCTGTCAAGGCTTCCACCGCAGCATGTTGAGCCATAGTATTTGCGGCAGTCACCAAGTACTGGTGACTCTTGATTAACTGGGCTGTGAAGGCCGCAGGAGCGAAAATCAGACCCAAACGCCAACCTGTCATAGCATGCGATTTAGATAGACCATTAATAATGATAGCCTGATCTCTCAACATGGTTCCTAGAGACACATGAGCTTCCCCTGTGTAAGTCAATTCTGAGTAGACCTCATCACAGACAACAAAAATTTCGTACTTACGTAAAACAGCTGCCAAGGCCTCCAACTGCTCCCTACTGTAGGTAATTCCTGTCGGATTTGCTGGATAGTTGAGAATAACCGCCTTGAGCTTGTCACCCTGCTCCAAAATGGCCTTCTCCAACATCTCAGGAGTCAAGACAAAACCATTTTCAGTTGTGTCAATCTCGACAATCTCTGCCCCAACTAGATTGACAATCGGTTCATAACCCGGATAAGCAGGAGCTGGCAAGAGCACCTTGTCTCCCTCTTCCAAAATAGCTGTCAAAGTAGCAGATAAAGCCTCTGTCGCCCCAATTGTAACCAAGATTTCATTTTCAGGAGCATAGTCCAGTTGGTACTTTTCCTTAACAAAGTCACTGGCTGCCTGACGTAGAGTCAGCAGACCACTCATCCCTGTATAGTAGGATTGGTTCTGGTCAATCGCTCGCTTAGCCGCCTCCTTGACATGATCTGGCGTTGTAAAATCAGGTTCCCCCAAGGTCAAACGCAAGACCCCAGGAATCTCAGAAATAGCCTGGTCAAACTGACGAATCAACGAAACTTGAATCTTATCTAACTGTTTATTAAAGCGCTTAGTTAAGTCCATAGATACCTCCTACTGTAAAAACGTATCTCTATTATACTACAAAAGCCCCCCGACCGCAAAAATACATTATAGAATAACTTTCCACTTTCCACTTTCTATTTTACTTTTCCTCTTTACAGGTCTATAATGGTAACAGATTCTATTTGGAGGTTTTTATGTCATTTCTATCAAAAAATGGAGCAGGCATCTTGGCCTGCCTTCTCATTTCCATCCTATCTTGGTACTTAGGAGGATTCTTCCCTGTGATTGGCGCGCCCGTTTTTGCCATTTTCATAGGCATGCTTCTCCATCCCTTTCTCTCACCCTATAAACAACTGGATGCTGGATTGACCTTTAGTTCCAAGAAATTGCTCCAGTATGCCGTTATCTTGCTTGGTTTTGGTCTCAATATCTCGCAAGTCTTCGCAGTTGGGCAATCTTCCCTCCCTGTCATCCTTTCCACCATTTCAATAGCCTTGATTGTTGCCTACCTCTTCCAGCGTTTCTTTGCACTGGACACAAAACTGGCTACCTTGATTGGAGTGGGGTCTTCTATCTGTGGGGGCTCTGCCATTGCGGCGACAGCGCCCGTTATCCATGCCAAGGAAAAGGAAGTAGCCCAAGCCATCTCCGTTATCTTTTTCTTCAATGTCTTGGCTGCGCTCATCTTTCCAACCCTAGGTACCTGGCTTCATCTATCCAATGAAGGCTTCGCCCTCTTTGCAGGAACTGCGGTCAATGATACTTCCTCTGTAACGGCTACCGCCAGCGCCTGGGACAGTCTCTACCAAACTAATACCCTCGAATCCGCAACCATTGTCAAACTCACACGCACCCTAGCTATTATCCCCATCACTCTCTTTCTCTCCTACTGGCAAAGTCGCGAGCAAAAAAATAAGCAAGGATTGCAACTGAAAAAAATCTTCCCACTTTTTATCCTTTACTTCATCCTTGCCTCTCTCCTCACTACACTACTTACCTCTCTAGGTGTGTCCAGTAGTTTCTTTACCCCTCTCAAACAACTCTCCAAATTCCTTATTATCATGGCCATGAGTGCTATCGGTCTCAAAACCAATTTAGTAGCTATGGTCAAATCCAGTGGAAAATCCATTGTTCTCGGAGCCATCTGCTGGATTGCCATCATCCTCACTAGTCTTGGTATGCAGACCCTTATCGGCATTTTCTAATACAAAAGGTAGCCCATCAGCTACCTTTTCTTATGCTTCCTCAATCAAGCGTGTATGTTCTCTCTTAATACAGCGATTCATCACGATGTCATCACATCCACCAGCACGCAAGATTTCTTCCGCTTCTAGACTTTCAAGTCCTAGCTGTGCCCAAAAAATCTTAGCATCAGCCTTGAGAAAATCACGCGCCACATCTGGCAAAAACTCACTGCGACGGTAAACATTAACAATATCTACAGGAAAAGGAATCTCTGCTAGGCTAGCATAGGCCTTTTCACCCAAGATTTCACCACCTGCCGCCTTGGGATTGACTGGGATAATTTTATAACCCCGAGCCTGCATTTCCTTGGTCACTCGATTGCTAGTTGTTTCTTCACGGTCTGACAAGCCCACCACAGCAAGGGTTTTACTCGTTGCGAGATACTGACGAATCACGCCATCACTTGGATTGATAAATTCTTGACTCATAGAAATCCTCCTTTTTCATCAGTATAGCACAATTTGAAAAGGCTTGCATAATTCTACTACAAAAAAGGAGGACTAGCCCCCTTTTTATTTAGCCTCGTACCAGGTTGCCCCTTCATTTTCATCTGCGATGAGGGGAACACTGAGTTGAATGGCTTCTTCCATGGTTTGTTTGACCAATTTTTTCATCTCTGCCAATTCAGATTTAGGCACTTCAAGGACGATTTCATCGTGCACTTGTAACAGCATCTTAGTCTGATAACCACCTGCAACCAAGGCTTTATCCAACTGAATCATAGCAATTTTGAGAATATCTGCCGCCGACCCCTGGATAGGAGAGTTGATAGCTGTCCGCTCTGCAAAACCACGAATATTGAAGTTGCGCGAATTGATATCTGGCAACTCACGGCGACGCTTAAAGAGGGTCTCTACATAGCCCTTATCACGCGCCTCACGCACCACTTCATCCATGTAGTTTTTAATACCTGGGAAGCGTTCAAAGTAGGTATCAATGTAGGCTTTGGCTTCCTTACGGCTAATGCCTAAATTATTAGACAAGCCAAAGTCTGAAATCCCGTAAACCACTCCAAAGTTGACAGCCTTGGCATTGCGACGGTCGTTTGCAGTCACATCCTCAGGACGCTCAATGCCAAAGACCCGCATGGCTGTCGAAGTATGAATGTCAGCACCCTCTTGGAAGGCCTTAATCAAGTGCTCATCCTTAGAAATATGCGCCAAAACGCGCAATTCAATCTGTGAATAGTCCGAGCTGAGAAGGACACTATCCTCCCACTCTGGCACAAAAGCCTTACGAATGAGACGTCCTTGCTCCAATCGCACAGGAATATTTTGCAAGTTTGGATCAACACTAGACAGACGCCCAGTCTGGGTCAAATCCTGAACATAGCGAGTATGAATCTTGCCATCAGCCAAAATCCAGTCCTGCAAGCCAATCACATAAGTGGATTGGATCTTAGCAATCTGACGGTAGTCAAGAATTTTCTTAACAATCGGAGCAATAGGAGCTAAACGCTCCAAAACATCCACTGCTGTCGAATATCCAGTCTTGGTTTTCTTAGTGTATTCTAGAGGAAGTTCCAATTTTTCAAAGAGAAGTACACCCAATTGCTTAGGAGAGTTGATATTAAACTCCTCACCAGCCAGTTCGTAAATCTCCTGAGTCAATTTTTCAATAACAAGCTCATTTTCAGCCTGCATCTCAAGCAAGGTCTCTTTCTTGACCGTAATCCCAGCAATTTCCATCTTGGCAAGGACAAAAGCCAGAGGTTGCTCCATATCATAAAGAAGTTCTAATTGCCCATTTTCGCTGAGTTTTTCAAGTAAAATAGGCTCAGTCTCAACCAAAACGGCAAGTTTACGAGCTAAATGCTCCAAGAATTTCTCACGTTCAGGAATGGCCTTCTTGACACCCTTACCATAGAAAGTCCCATCATCAACCAAATAAGTCTGACCATAAAGACTAGCGATGGTCGCAATTTCATTGTCCTCCACAGTCGAAAGGAGGTATTTAGCCAAACGGCTGTCAAAAGCAGGTGCCTGCAAATCCACATCCAAACGATGCAAGAGAACTTTAGCCTTCTTAAAATCATA
Organism: Streptococcus sp. 27098_8_76; assembly: GCF_041432315.1. GTDB lineage: Bacteria > Bacillota > Bacilli > Lactobacillales > Streptococcaceae > Streptococcus. The sequence continues at coordinate 53,346 of NZ_JAPVZI010000012.1, forward strand.
AACTCTCAGAGGTGTTTTTTCTAGAAAATCCTTGAAAATCGGGTCTTGCAACAGCTCAATCTTGTCTGTAGCATAGAGCTTATCTCCACAAGACCAAGCAAAACCAACCAAATCATCCGTATGGTAATTCTCACCAAAAAGCTCAAAATGGAAGATAGACTCTTCACTCAGCATATCTTGACTGACTTGGTCAACGATAGTAAAGTCCAAGCTCTCAGCCACATCAGCTGACGATACATTTAAAGCCTGCTTGAGCTGTTTGAAGCCCATCTCATCGTAGAATTTCCCAAGATTTTCCACATCTGGACCACTATAGACCAAATCCTCCAAACCAATCTCAATCGGTGCCTTGAGATCAATGGTCGCCAGTGTTTTTGACAAAAAGGCCTGTTCCTTATCATTGATGAGATTTTCCTTCATCTTAGAAGCCTTCATCTCATCGATATTTTCATAAATTCCCTCAAGTGAACCATGCTCCAGCAAAAGCTTGATACCCGTCTTTTCACCAATTTTGGTCACCCCAGGGATATTATCCGACTTATCACCCATGAGCGCCTTGAGATCGATAAACTGAGTCGGTGTGAGCCCCATCTTTTCCATGAGATAATCTGGCGTAAAAGCCTCAAACTCAGCCACACCTTTCTTGGAAATTTCAACCACCGTATGCTCATCCGTCAGCTGAATCAAGTCCTTGTCCCCACTGACAATGGTAATATCAAAACCATCCTGCTCTGCTAGCTTATCCAGCGTCCCAATGATATCATCCGCCTCATACTGAGCCAACTCATAATGACGAATCCCCATATGATCCAGCAACTCACGAATAAAGGGAAATTGCTCACGAAACTCATCCGGAGTCTTAGCCCGACCACCCTTATAGTCCGCATACATCTCTGTACGGAAGGTCGTCTTTCCCGCATCAAAAGCCACCAAAATATGACTAGGTTCAACCCGCTCCAATAAATGGCTCAACATCAACTGAAAGCCATAAATCGCATTGGTATGCAAGCCAGCCGCATTCTTAAAACGGTCCAACTGCTGATAGAGCGCAAAAAACGCCCGAAAAGCTACAGAAGACCCATCAATCAATAATAATTTTTTCTTATCCATACACCCATTATAAAGGAAAGCAGGGAAAAATACCATTGGAAAGAGCTAGAGCAAGTATTTTTCAAACTTTTTCCGAATAAATAGATAGAGCCAGAGAATCTAGTAAACCTAGATTTAAAAATGTGCTATAATGAAAGGAGAAGAAATATGACTGTACGTCATCCGGGCATCAGCCCGACTAATGACTTGGTAGCTAAGAAAATCTTTAGCAATCCAGAAATCACTTGTCAATTTATCCGCGATATGCTGGACTTACCAGCTAAAAATGTAACTATTTTAGAGGGAAGCAATATTCACATCTTACCTTCCCTACCTTACTCAGCTCAGGATTTTTACACTAGTATAGATGTCTTGGCGGAGTTGGACAACGGTACTCAAGTAATTATTGAGATTCAGGTGCATCATCAGAATTTTTTCATCAATCGCCTGTAGGCTTATTTGTGCAGTCAGGTCAATCAAAACCTAGAAAAAATTCGCCAACGAGAAGGTGATACACACCAGAGTTACAAACACATCGCACCAGTATACGCAATCGCTATTGTGGATAGTAACTACTTCTCGGATGACTTGGCTTTTCACAGCTTTAGCATGCGAGAGGATACGACAGGTGAGGTCTTAACTATCACAAACAATGGACAGGAACACCATCTAGTCAAGATGGCATTCTTGGAATTAAAAAAATATAGAGAAACCAGCAAAGACAAGGTTCGCAAGCCATGGTTGGAGTTTTTCGGGAATAAACCCTTTACCCAGCGCCCCGAGCGAGCCATCAGCCAGGCAGACCAACTGCTGGACTACAAGAGCTGGTCCGAGGAGGACAGGGAAATGTTTAGTCAACTACGTATGCGTGAAGAACAAGCTTTATTGGCTCATGATTATGCCTTGGAACAAGCTGAAGAAAAAGGCTTAGAACGTGGGAAACTTTTTGCCTTTCTAGATTTAGTACGCCAACATGTTCTAACTTCTGAATTTGCGAGTGAGCAATTAGGTATGACTGTCTCTGAATTTGAAGAACTATTGAAAGAACATCACAAATAAGAACTAAAAAATACAGAGAAACCAGCAAAGATAAGGTTCGCAAGCCGTGGTTGGAGTTTTTCGGGAATAAACCCTTTACTCAGCAACCCGAGCGAGCCATCAGCCAAGTAGATCAACTGCTGGACTACAAGAGCTGGTCCGAGGAGGACAGGAAAATGTTTAGTCAACTACGTATGCGAGAAGAACAGGCATTGTTGGCACAGAACTATGCCTTGGAGCAAGCTGAGGAGAAAGGTTTAGAGCGTGGTCGTGCAGAGGGTATTGAACAAGGCTTAGAGCGCGGGAAAGTTGAAGGAAGTTTGTCTATGCTACTAAATCTAGTCCATCAAGGTCTTTTGACTTCCGAGGTTGCCAGCCAGCAGCTGGGGATGACTGTCTCTGAGTTTGAAGAACTATTGAAAGTTTATAGAATAACATAAAAGTGAACAAAGCTGAAACATCGTTTTGTTCACTTTTTTCTTCTTTTCAATAGAACTCTCACTATAGTCCATATCACAAAAAGAGAAGGTCATAAATCCTTCTCTTTTATATCTTCAACTAATTAGTTTTTGCGTTTCACAAATGGAAGTGAACCAAAGAATAATCCAAGGAATCCTAATGATGCAATCGCAACATTATCTTTTCCACCAGTGTTTGGAAGTTCTTTCTTATCTGCTTCTTTTGCAACTGGAGCTTGATAAGTATTATATCAGCAAGTATCTGCTATAAAAAACTAAGCTAAAAATCTCCTAGTGACATAAACAAATTCAAACTACACCCACTCACCGTTTGCATTTACTGTGTAACCATCGATAGTTGTGTTCACCGCTAAAGCACCTGATGGGTATGAATAGTACCATTTACCGCCAACTTGGTACCAACCTGTCTTCATTGCACCTGAGCCATCTAGATAATACCATGTACCACTTTGGTTCAACCAGCCAGTTTGCATTGCACCTGAATTATTAAGATAATACCACTTACCATCTACAAGTTTCCAACCTGTCTGCATAGCACCTGAGCCATCAAGATAATACCATGTACCATTTTCTTTTATCCATCTAGTACTCATTTTACCTAAACTGTCGAGATGGTACCAACTACCATTTATAAGTTTCCAGCCAGTTTGCATAGCACCTAAATCATTGAGATAGTACCAATTGCCATCAACTTGTTTCCAACCAGTTCTCATCACACCAGTTTCATCCAAGTAATACCATGAACCATCTTTAAGCCAGCCTGTCTTCATTCCATCTTCTTTAGAGAAATAATACCAGTCACCGTCAATTTTCTTCCATCCAACAGAACGGTTTCCTTCATTATCAATAAAGAATTTTTTACCATCAATTAAAACAATATTTGGTGTAAGAACACCATCTTTTTCATTTAGATAGTATTGTTTATCACCTAAGGTTAGTAGCCCTTTTTTCATTGCTCCATCAGTTTCAAAGTAGTAGGTCTTACCATCAATCTTTTGCCAGCCAGTAACTTTTTTACCATCCCTGATATAGTAGACTTTACCATCTTCGGTTTTGAACTGTCCCACGCTTGCATTCGTACCTTGATTTTGGTTATTTCCTGCACCATTATTGGCATTAGCATTATTTGGGTTGCTATTTCCACTATTATTCACATTACTATTGTTAGTCGTTCCAGTATCATCTGTAGATTTTTCTGGTGTATACACATGGAAAAGAACACCATCTACCAATTTACCAGTAGAGTATTTATATTTTGGAATATCTGGATGACTTGTATCTGATGCTGCAGTTCCTGTACGGGGAGCCTTAATATCAATAGGGATATCACTACCCTTTTTGTATTCTACAAAGCGAACTGTCTTTATTGTAAAATTGGAGCTAGATGTTGAACCGTGATTATTATCAGTACTAGCAGTATTGTTTTGGTTATTATCTCTATGATATGGATTTGTTGGAATACTATTCGTACTACTTGTGGTACTAGTAGGAGCATACATATGGTAAAGAATACCCTCTTCCTCTCTACTGCTAGTATATTTATAATTAGCAATATCTGGATGACTTGTATTAGATGCAGCTGATCCTGCAAGAGCTTCTTTAATATCAACTAGTCTACCATTTTGGAATGTTACAAAATGAATTTCCTTAAATGATGAAGTCGATTGAGCACCTGTAGACGATGTACCAGTTCCTGTACTTTCAGCGTTCACTGGTTGAATTGCAGCCATAGCTAGCGCAGAAGTAGCTAGCAAGATACCTGTAAGTGTTTTCTTCATAAGAAAAACCTCCTTTGTTAACCTATTAAATTTATTTCATTATATTCCTTTTCTATAATTAATGCAATAAAAAACATAAAAAGTGTAGAAATATTTAAAGGTAAAAAGCTCTTCTTTATGTAGCATATCTTTAATACAATTCCTCATGCCCCAATAACTAGACCTGTCAAAAAAAGAAAAAACTAGGAGATTGTTCTCCTAGTCTTATTTATATATCGGTATTATACCAACTCACCACTTGCGTTAACTGTGTAACCGTCAGGAGTAGTTGTATTTACAAGCAAAGCACCTGAAGCATTTAGGTAGTACCAGTGACCACTTACATATTTCCAGCCTGTTTGCATTGCACCTGCACCATCTAGGTAGTACCAGTGACCACCTACATATTTCCAACCTTTTTGCATTGCGCCTGAACCATCTAGGTAGTACCAAGTTCCGTTGTCTTTAACCCAACCTGTTTGCATGATACCATCTTTATCTAGGTAGTACCAAGTGTCGTTATCTTTAAGCCATCCAGTTGCTTTATTTCCTTGAGCATCTTTCAAGTAAGTCCATTGACCTTTAGCGTTTTTAGCCCAACCTTGAGTAGCTTGACCATGCTCTCTAAAGTAACGAGCATTTCTTTGCTCAGGTGTTTCATTCAAGATGTAGTACTTACCTTCTTTTTTAACAGCTGTATTCCAAACTGTTTGGAAATGTTTAATCGCTTCATTTCTAACCTTAGCATATGCTTCTTCATAAGCTGTCTTAGCTTTAACAACTGCTAGTTTGTATGGAGCTAAACGTACATCACGGTCATGAGCAAAATTTTCTGGAGCATTTTCTGCTTTACCATACTCTGCTACAGTTTTATTAAATTCTGCCTCAGCGTTTGCTAATTCTGCTTGAACTTTTTCAAGTTCTGCTTTCTTCACTTTGAGGTCTTCATTGTGAGCTGCGATATATTCATTAACTCTATCAGCAGTAATAAATTCTGTTTGGCTGTTATAAACATCATACTTTCCACCACCTACTAATGGTTGATCGTATGCACCTGGAAGGTTAGCCCCACCATTAACGTCTGCTGAAACAGCTTGAACAGCACCAAATGCTGCAAGAGCGACTGCGCTTGTCAATAAAACTTTTTTCATCGTTTTATCTCCTTTGTTTTTCATTATATATTTTTTCGTAAGACTATCTTACTACCATACAGTATATAAATATTTGCAGGATTTGTCAAGAGTTTTCTTATGTTTTTTAAACTTTTTACCTATTTCTTCGAAAAAAGGAGAAGAAAACTAACTCACGAAAAAATTCCCCCTGAAATACTCTAGCTTCCAAGTTGACATTTCGCAACTACTCATCCCTCAGATGATATCTTTTATATCTAAACTATATAGATAGTTAGACAGAACTTACTTCCTTGGTATTATCTTACAAACCCTTGTAAAAGTCAAGTAAAAACGGCAAGTATTTGGATAACACTTGCCATTTCATAAACTTTCTACTATATAAAGATTGAACTCATAATAAAGCCTCAAATTCAGCGACAGTCATGCCCAATTGCTGACTGGCAACCTCTGAACTCAGAAGACCTTGGCGGACCATATCCAGGAAGGAAAAGAGTTTCCCACGGTCTAAACCTTGTTCAATGCCTTCCGCCCTAGCTGTTTCTAAAGCATAGTCCTGTGCTAATAAGGCTTGTTCTTCGCGCATACGTAGTTGACTAAACATTTTCCTGTCCTCCTCGGACCAGCTCTTGTAGTCCAGCAGTTGGTCTGCTTGGCTTATGGCTCGCTCGGGTTGCTGGGTAAAGGGCTTATTCCCGAAAAACTCCAACCACGGCTTGCGAACCTCATCTTTGCTGTTTTCTCTGTATTTTTTTAATTCCAAGAATGCCATCTTAACCAGATGGTTTTCCTGACCGTTAGTGCTGGTCTTATAACAGCGCTTCAAACTCCGCTACTGACATACCCAATTGTTCACTCGCGAATTCGGAAGTTAGAGCATGTTGGCGAACCATGTCCAAGAAAGCAAAGAGTTTTCCTCGTTCAATCCCCTCAGTTCGACCACGCTCCAGTCCCTGTTCTAAACCTTGTTCAATTCCCTCTGCTCGTCCACGCTCTAAACCTTTCTCCTCAGCTTGTTCCAAGGCATAGTCATGCGCTAACAAGGCTTGTTCTTCGCGCATACGTAGTTGACTAAACATTTTCCTGTCCTCCTCGGACCAGCTCTTGTAGTCCAGCAGTTGGTCTGCTTGGCTGATAGCTCGCTCGGGTTCTTGGGTAAAGGGTTTATTACCGAAAAACTCCAACCATGGTTTACGAATGCTATCTTTGCTGGTTTCTCTGTATTTTTTTAATTCCAAGAACGCCATCTTGACTAGGTAGTTTTCTTGTCCATTATTGGTGATGGTTAAGGCTTCACCTGTCGTGTCCTCTCGCATACTAAAGCTATGAAAAGCCAAGTCATCTGAGAAGTAGTTGCTATCGACAATTGCGATGGCATAAACGGGTGCGATGTGTTTGTAGCTCTGGTGTGTATCACCTTCTCGTTGGCGAATTTTCTCTAGGTTTTGGTTGACCTGGCTGCATAAGTAAGCCCACAAACGATTGATGAAAAAATTCTGATGATGAACTTGAATCTCAATAATTACTTGAGTGCCATTATCTAGTTCAGCCAAGACATCAATACTAGTGTAGAAATCCTGTGCCGAGTATGGCAAAGAAGGCAATACATGAATATTGCTCCCCTCCAAAATGGTTACATTTTTGGCTGGTAAATCCAACATATCGCGAATAAATTGACAAGTGATTTCTGGATTGCTAAAGATTTTCTTAGCTACCAAGTCATTGGTTGGGCTGATGCCCGGATGTCTTAGAATCATCCTCTTCCTCCTTTTATTATACCACAGTTTTATACTCAATGAAAATCAAAGAGCAAACTAGGAAACTAGCCGCAGGCTGTACTTGAGTACGGCAAGGCGACGTTGACGTGGTTTGAATTTGATTTTCGAAGAGTATTAAATCTAGGTTTACTAGATTCACTGCCACTATCTATTTATTCGGAAAAGAGACGAAAAAAACCTGAGAATTATCTCAGGCTTGGTCATTAAATCTTTTTCTCAATACTGAAAAGTGGAGAAAGTGGGCGTTTTTCATGGATACGCACGATAGCATCACCCAGTAGATGAGCAATCGAAATCTGTTCAATTTTATCGATCAAACGCTCTTCTGGCAGATAGATGGTATCCAAAACAACCAATTTCTTAATAGCTGAATTTTGGATATTGTCCATAGCAGGACCAGAAAGAACTGGGTGCGTACAGCTTGCATAGACTTCAACAGCACCAGCTTCTGCCAGGGCATCTGCCGCGTGACAAATAGTTCCAGCAGTATCAATCATATCATCAATCAAGATACAAGTCTTGCCTTCTACCTTACCGATGATGTTCATGACTTCACTAGTATTCATCTTATCAACGCTACGACGTTTGTCAATGATAGCGATAGATGTTTTCAAAAATTCTGCCAACTTACGAGCACGAGTCACCCCTCCATGGTCTGGGCTGACAACCACATAGTCAGAACCAACCATGCCACGACGCTCAAAATAATCCGCAATCAGAGGGGCTCCCATCAAATGATCCACAGGAATATCAAAGAATCCTTGAATCTGCGCAGCATGCAAGTCGATGGTCAATAAACGATCCACTCCAGCTACTTCAAGCATATTTGCGACCAGTTTTGAAGTGATTGGCTCACGCGCTCTCGCCTTTCTATCCTGACGTGCATACCCATAGTATGGCATGACAACATTGACAGATTCTGCACTCGCACGCTTCAAAGCATCTACCATAATCAAAATTTCAAGCAGATTGTCATTTACAGGCGAACTAGTTGATTGTAGGATAAAGACGTGTTTCCCACGGATTGATTCTTCGATGTTGACCTGAATCTCTCCATCTGAAAATTGGCGAACACTTGATTTCCCCAACTCTATCCCAATCTCCTGCGCCACACGTTCTGCCAATTCTTTATTAGAAGAAAGGGCAAACAGCTTTAAATCAGAAAAAGACATGATTTCCTCCGGTATATATGTATCACTTGTGCTTTTCACAAGATTTTTCCATCTACCATTGTAGCGCTTTTTACACTATTTTTCAATCAAAAATAAAAGAAGGGCACCATATTTGTACCCTTGCATCATTCTTTTGAAAAATATTCTAGTTCATTATCTCATCGTTCTTCTCAACAAAGCGATAAGCCTGATAAAAACCATAAAGAGTAATAGCCATAACCACTGGAATCGCTAGTGGCAACTCTGTCTCTAATTCTACAAAAGGAGAGTTAAACAAGAAGTGAGTTCCTAAAGCTAAACCTAGGAAAATAAGCCCCTCTTTCTTGCCATCCTTCTGTCCTTTATAGGCTCTGTAAAGCAAGTAAACACCTACTACAGCCAGACCTGAAAAAGTCCAGTGAGAGGCAATTCCTGAGATGATACGCTCTAAAATTCTCGAAATAGTGAAGTCAAAGCCCTCTGGCAAATCCGTACGAATATAGCCAATATCCTCAATCATTTGAAATCCCAAACCAGAAGCAATCCCTAGTAAAAACAAAGATTTTAATTTTCGCACAGGAATCAAAGCTAAAACAAAGACAAGTGGCAATAATTTCAAGGGTTCTTCTACCAAAGGAGCCACAATCGCACTTTCAAAGGCATTTAAAAATGCACTATCTGGGAAAAGAATACCCAGCAAATCATGGATATAGGTATTAGCAAAGCTAGACAACCAGCCTGAAAGGAACATTCCCCCCAATAAAGACAAGATCAAGGAGTTCTTTGGCAATTCCCATTTTTTCCCAATACGGAAAAGGAAATAAAGAGCCGGAATCATGTAAAAGAGAGCTAGAAAGATAGAAACTCCCATTAGTCCATATTCCGCACCTGACATCGAACCGTCCGTATAGTAGATGGTTTCATACTGCAAACCAATACATAGCAATAAGATAAAAATAAATAAAATGCTGTTTCTCTTCATACACTTTCTTTCTAAATGAAGTATTTATAATTCTACGACTGTCATCCTTCCTGTATCCACATCGTAAACCGCACCAGAGATAATGACATCGTCTGGTATTAAGGGAGACTCGATAAGAAGTTGCATGTCCTCACGCACACTCTCCTCTATATCTTGGAAGGGTAAGAAGTCCTGGTCTGACACATCGACACCTAGTTCCTCTTTTAAATACTCCTGAAAAGGTCCATTTTCAAAGGTCTGAGCACCACAGTCTGTATGGTGCAATACCACAATCTCTCTTGTCCCCATTTGTTGCTGGGAAATCACAAGCGAGCGAATCATATCATCTGTCACTCGCCCTCCAGCATTCCGCAAAATATGAGCATCTCCCAGAGCCAACCCAAGAGCTGGTGCAACGTGTAAACGCGAGTCCATACAAGTTACGATTGCAACCTTGGTCTTTGGTTTGATTGATAAATGAAGATCTCCATGCAGTTCTACATAGGCTTGATTGGCTTTTAAAAAATTTTCAAAATAGGACATGACAACTCACTTTCTAGTCTATCAGATAATTTGAGCACCAAATTATTTATCTCCTATCTTACCATCTTTTCTTTGTCTTGTCAGTTGTCAACCTTCATATAAAAAAACTGGGACAGAGACATCCAGCTTCTAGCTTGGGCTTCTGTCCTAGTTTTATTTTTATGAACCTTTTTGGATATACTTATTGAGCGATCCTGCAAAGCTCTGAAGATTGAGACTTTGTACGTAGACCTCACCAGTTCCTCGGAAGGTATTCACCACTCCTTCTCCTGTACCAATAGACTGCCAGAAGCTATTTTCTAAGTGGATATTATAGTCCAAAGATTGACTCCAAGCCACCACATGGGCATTGTCAATGGTTATTTCTTGGTTTTGTAGCTCAATTTTCTTGATAGAACCAAAAGCATTGGCCAAGAGAGTTCCCTGGCCTTGGGTAGTCATCACAAAGAGACCGCCTTGCCCTCCGAACAGAGCTTTACCAATAGACTGACTCTCCATAGTATAGGAAGCTGTACCATCAAGAGCTAGAAAAGCCCCATCATTCAGTCGATATTGTTTTTCACCTAGTTCAAGAGCAATTACTTGCCCAGGAGTATCTGGTGCTAGAGCAAGGTTCCCGTTATCAGACTCTGCTACAGCTTGAGTAATGAAGGTGCTTTCACCAGAAACCATTGAACGTCCTACAGCTTTAACAAAACGTCCCAAACCTGAACCGCTAGCATTGAGCTGGGTATTGAGACTTACGTTAGGCGTGTGGTAAACCATACTACCTCGCTGGATATAGACGGTTTCTCCTTGATTGAGTGACAACTCTACCAAAGGAAATTGCATATGACTGTCCATAGAAAATTTCATAAGAAATTCCTCCTTGTTTTAATAAATGTTAGCAATAAAATAATTAGTCATCTAAAGCTGACCATAACTATTAGGAGAATACTTTTTTCAAGACTTCCTGAATAGTCGTCACCCCGATCACCTGAATACTCTTAGGTGGTTCGATTCCCGTTAAAGAATTTTTTGGTACATAGATTTTTGTAAATCCAAGCTTAGCAGCTTCATTGATACGTTGCTCGATACGATTCACGCGCCGAATCTCTCCTGTCAAGCCCAGTTCTCCCACAAAACATTCCTGAGGATTAGTTGGCTTGTCCTTGTAGCTCGAAGCAATGGCAACTGCAACGGCCAAGTCAATGGCAGGTTCATCCAATTTGACACCGCCAGCAGATTTAAGATAAGCATCCTGATTTTGCAAGAGAAGACCTGCACGCTTTTCCAAAACAGCCATAATCAGACTCGCACGATTGAAGTCAAGCCCTGTCGTAGTACGCTTGGCATTTCCAAACATGGTCGGTGTTACCAAAGCCTGAACCTCCGCCAAAATCGGACGCGTCCCTTCCATGGTCACAACGATTGATGAACCAGTTGCTCCATCCAAACGCTCTTCTAGGAAAACTTGACTCGGATTGAGTACCTCAACCAATCCGCCCGACTGCATCTCAAAAATCCCAATCTCATTAGTGGAGCCAAAACGGTTTTTAACCGCTCTCAAAATACGAAAAGTATGGTGACGCTCCCCTTCAAAGTAAAGCACCGTATCCACCATATGCTCCAACATTCTCGGCCCAGCCAAGGTTCCTTCCTTGGTCACATGCCCTACGATAAAGATGGCAATGTTATTAGTTTTGGCCAGTTGCATAAGCTCAGCCGTCACCTCACGCACTTGAGAAACAGACCCCTGCACTCCTGAAATCTCAGGAGACATAATGGTTTGAATTGAGTCAATAATGAGAAAATTTGGCTGGATTCTTTCCACCTCTGCTCGAACACTCTGCATATTGGTCTCTGCATAGAGATAAAACTCGCTATCAATATCTCCCAAGCGCTCTGCTCGTAGCTTAATCTGCTGGGCAGACTCCTCCCCACTGACATAGAGAACTGTCCCCACTTGAGACAACTGGGTTGAGACTTGTAGTAGAAGAGTCGATTTCCCGATTCCAGGATCCCCACCGATTAGGACGAGACTTCCTGGTACCACTCCGCCTCCAAGTACACGGTTGAATTCCTCCATCTCCGTCTTGGTTCGATTGACATTGATTGAAGTCACCTCAGCCAGTTTCATGGGCTTGGTTTTCTCACCTGTCAAGGACACACGCGCATTCTTGACCTCGGCAACCTCAACCTCTTCTACAAAAGAAGACCAAGACCCACAGTTGGGACAACGTCCCAGATATTTAGGGGAATTATAGCCACAATTTTGACATACAAATGTCGCTTTTTTCTTTGCGATGATAAACCTCTTTCTATATCTCTAACTCACACTCAATCACTTGACAAAAATCAATCTTCTCATTTGGCACAAACTGACGCATGAGCATTCGATGAGCAACAACTACCACAGTCTGATGTTCTCGATACTTAGACATACATTCTAGAAACCGAGACTTCATCTCCGCAGCTGTCTCATATTGAATAGGACTATTAGGAAGTAATTCCCCCTTATTTTCTAGAAACATAGTACGAGCTTTTTCAAAATTATCTGTGCCACTTTCATAGACCTGCCATTCATGCAATAATGGCTCTACTCTCAAAGGAAGTCCCGTAGTACAGGCCACATAAGAAGCCGTTTCTAAAGCTCTTGTGACTGCAGAAGATATGATTATTTCAGCTGAAGGGAATAAAGGATTGGTGCTCAGTTCCTGAGCCTGCTGCCGTCCCTTATCAGATAAGGGCGCCAAATCTATCCCAAATCCCGTATAAGAACGCTCCTCTAACTCACAATAATCTGGCTCCCCATGACGTACAAAGATAATCTTCATTCTAGTGCCCTGTTGAACCAAATCCACCAGTTCGAACGCCATCAGCCGCATCTCCATCTGCAATTAAGAAAGGAGCAAAGACAGCCTGGACAACACGTTCTCCAACTTCAAGAACAACTTCTTGGTCTGTGATATTCTTCATCTGCGCAAAAATATGCCCTTCATTTCCAGGATTTCCATAATAATCTCCATCAATGACACCAACCGAGTTAATCAAGACCAGACCCTTCTTACGAGGATTTGAAGAACGATCATAAAGGTAAAGAACCTCAGTCGGCTGCATATAAGCCTTAACACCTGTCGGAACCAAGACAATCTCTCCTGGCGCAATAACCGTACGCACAGCAACCTTTAAGTCGTAACCAGCCGCATGTGCTGTCTCACGCTTGGGCAATAAATTTTCATCTGTAAAACTAGAAACCAATTCAAAACCACGAATTTTCATAATTTTCTCTTTTCTATTATCATTTATTCTAGATTATTCTATCTTATTTATTCGGAAAAAGCACGAAAAAAAGAGCACACAATTCAAATCGCTTAGGGCTGCTGGATTCCTCCCCTGACCCGCTTCACGCAGAACTGTTGCTCCACTATTTATTATATCACATTCCTATTCATTTTAAAAGCAAAATTATTTTTTCCGTCTATTTCTAAAAAAGTCCTGCATAATAGCTGCGCATTCATCTTCCAAAATTCCCGTTTCAACCTCCACACGATGGTTGAGACGCTCATCTGTCAAGATATCGTACAAACTCCCAGCAGCGCCAAATTTCTGGTTTTTAGCCCCATAGACCACGTTTGGAATACGGGCAAGCCCAATCGCCCCACTACACATGACACACGGCTCAATGGTCACAAAAAGCGTGCAATCCAGCAAGCGCCAGCTCTCCTCACTCAGGTTCGCATGCTCTATAGCCATAATCTCCGCATGCATAACCGCTCGTTGCAATTCCTCACGTGCATTATGCCCGCGACCAATGATTTCTCCGTCCTTAACAATCACACAACCAATTGGAATTTCATCGTGTTCAAGAGCAATCTCAGCCTCTTTCAATGCCTCTCTCATGAAGCTTTCTTTTTCTTCAACTGTATAATTCATCAATTTCCCTTTTTCTACTTGTCGATTTTATTATTATATCATGAATCCCAAGACAAAAAAAGCCACCGAATGCGGTGACTTTATAGGGAGATTATTATGAAAAAGAAAAGTTTAGGATATTTGTTACAACAAGTTAGGAGGTCTTCTTGTAACTGTCTATAGTATACCCGACCTATCTTAAACAAATCTTAAAATTCTCTTAGGACCAAACACTTTCTAAAATATTTGTTTGTTCACGACCAGGACCTACTGAGAAAGTAGAAATACGAACTCCAACCAATTCACTCACACGACGAACATAGTTACGCGCATTCTCAGGAAGATCTTCCAAATTACGAACTCCAGTAATATCTTCTGACCAACCTGGCAACTCTTCATAGATAGGCTTGCAACGTTTCAATTGCTCAAGACTAGCTGGATAGTAGTCAATACGTTGACCATCAAGATCATAGGCCACACAGATTTTCACTGTATCTAAACCACTCAAAACATCGATAGAGTTCAATGAAAGATTAGTAATACCAGAAACGCGACGACTATGACGCATCACAACTGAGTCAAACCAACCCACACGACGTGGACGACCAGTTGTTGTACCATATTCATGACCTACTTCACGGATACGTTCTCCCACTTCATCAAACAACTCAGTTGGGAAAGGACCGTCTCCTACACGACTCGTATAGGCTTTACATACACCTACAACCTTCTCAATCTTACTTGGACCAACACCAGAACCAATTGTCACACCACCAGCTACAGGGTTTGATGACGTAACAAATGGATAAGTACCTTGGTCGATATCTAGCATAACTCCTTGTGCACCTTCAAAAAGCACACGTTTGCCATTATCAAGCGCATCATTCAAGATAACAGATGTGTCTGTCACATACTTCTTGATTTGTTGACCATATTCATAATATTCTTCAAAAATATCATCAAAAGCAATCGCTTTACTGTCATACAATTTTTCAAAAAGACGATTCTTTTCAGCAAGGTTACGTTCTAAACGCTCACGGAAAATATCTTTATCCAAAAGATCTGCGATACGAATCCCAACACGAGCAGCCTTGTCCATATAAGCTGGACCAATTCCCTTAATTGTAGTACCAATCTTATTGTCGCCCTTAGCTTCTTCTTGCAAGCGATCCAACTCGATATGATAAGGCAAAATGACATGCGCGCGATCAGAAATACGCAAGTTATCAGTTGTCACCCCCTCCTCATGAAGATAGCTCAACTCTTTTACAAGAGATTTAGGATTTACAACCATACCATTCCCAATGACAGAGATTTTTTCAGGGAAGAAAATCCCAGATGGAATCAAGTGCAACTTAAATTTCTTACCATCGATCACAATCGTGTGACCTGCATTATCACCACCTTGGTAACGTGCAATCACTTCTGCATTCGCTGAAAGGAAGTCTGTAATCTTTCCTTTACCTTCATCACCCCATTGGGTACCTACAACAACAACTGACGTCATAATCTTGTCTGAGCCCTCAGGCTCTTCCTTTCTCACATACATGGCAGGACTCTCACCTGCAATTATATCTTACAATTTATTATAAGAAAAAATCGCCTTTTTATCAAGAAGAAACAATAGAAAGATTTGCTATTTCCAACTATTAAAAAATGTTTTAGAAAAATTACCAGCTATTTATTGTTATATTGCCATAAAAAAGTAGGTTTGTTCGGAAATTAACTCAGACTATCTCAACAAGAAATAAAACCTTGTTTCATTATCATCTTTTCAAGATACAAACGATAAGCAACACGATAATGGTAAACGATAAAATCCCTACGACACCCAATGCCATATCTAACTAAATAATAAATCAAAAATTTAAAATGAAAATGTTCCCAGTCCCAACTATTACCAAAGAAAGTAGCATACTCTTCTTCGATACTGTCATAGAAATCAGTCATCTGATCATAAATATTTTGTAGCATAAGCATACACTCCTTTACTTTTTATGATCTTATTCTAACAAAAAATTTTAATTAATCATTAATAACTCCTGAATTGTTAAAATACCAACCTCAACAAGAGAAAAAATAGGAAAAGTTGACAGAATAGAAATAAATTTACTACCTAAATTAGACTTTGATAAAAACCTTATTGACTGCGTTAAATACTAAAAGAGACTGAGGAAAAAATCTTAAAATAAGAAAAACGCATATTATCAGATATTCAAATCTATGTAATTTTGCATTATCTATAATAGCTGATGGTATGCTTAATTTTGTATAGTCGCTTAGTTTAAAATGCGCATGTTATAATAAAGCTATGCATATCTAGTAAATTGAAATAAGAGATGAATAAATCGATTAGGAAAGTCAAATTAATTTCTAGAAATATTTTTAGCAGTTGTAACATACTATTCTAGTTCCAATCTACTATATTGACGAAACGGGAATCGCCCCCTACCTCTATCGTCCTTATGATGCACGGGCTCCTAGAGAGGAGAAAGTCTATGAAAATATTATCAGACGGCGTTTTGAGCGGACTTCAATTGTTTCAGGAAAAGTAGAGGGAGAGTTTATAGCTCCTATTTATAAAGTGGTTCAAAATGCAACTCCTACCTGCTTTGAAGAGACTTCATATTACGACGCCAAATTAGAAGCGACTAATAATCTCATTAAACTTATCAAGCGAAATGCCTTTGGATTTCGGAACTTTGAAAACTTCAAAAAAAGGATTTTTATCGCTCTGAATATCAAAAAAGAAAGGACGAAATGTGTCCTTTCTCGATCTTAGCCTTTTCTTCAACCCACTACAGTTGAAAAAAGCCTAGATTATTAATTACATAATAAAAAAGAGGCTGATACCTCCTTTAACTAACTACTCCGCCAGTAGGACTCGAACCTACGACATCATGATTAACAGTCATGCGCTACTACCAACTGAGCTATGGCGGAATA